>JBEPXK010000097.1:0-10242 GCA_041641915.1 Planctomycetota bacterium | reverse complement strand
GGGCTCTGTCGGCCGAGGGGGGCCGGCCCGGCCCCCATGGCCCCCTCGACGGCGCGCTGACGCGCGCAAGGCTGGTGTCGGCTTGGTAGCACTCTGTTGGAGCTCTGAGGGTCCCGTCAGGTGTGACCACATGGGCGGTCGTTGAGCCGCCGCATCGCTCGACTCGCTGGCGGGACATGGTCCCGCTATTCGCTGCTCGCTATTCGCTGCTCGCTATTCGCTATTCGCCATTCGCTATTCGCTGCTCGCTACTCGCTACTCGCGTTGCTCACACGTACGTCGAGGAGCCAGAAATACCATTGTTCGTCGAACCCAGGAACTTTCTCAGACGTGCGGTCAGGCTGGTGCCGGAGCTCAGCCGCCACCCATCGCGTCGGGCGCAGAGCCCGCGTCATCAGCCTCGTCCTCGCTGCAGATGAACGGCACCACCTCGTCGCGCAAGACCTGGACCAGCGAGTTGAAGCCGTTGGGCTTGACGATGTAGCCGTCGCAGCCGGCGCGGCGGCTGCGCTCGCGGTCGGAAGGCGATTCGCTGGAACTCATCATCACGAACGGGACCTCCCAGTCGCGCAGCTGGCGGCGACGCAGGCCGAGCAGATCGACCCCGTCGATCGGCGGCAGGTACAGGTCCACCAATACCACCGCCGGATGCTGCTCCGGCTCGGCCTCGTGCAACTCCAGCAGCCCAGCCGCGGCGTTGGCGCCGTCCTCGAAGCAGATCAGCTCCACCTCCAGGTCGAGCCGCGCGAAGGCCAGGCGATAGAGCTCCTGGTCCATCTCATCGTCATCAATGATGACCACGCGTGGTTTCTTCTCATTCATGGATGTCGGAACCCCCACTCCTGTAGGACGGCTGGCGCCGGTCCTCCGGCGGCACCGCCTGCACCATTTCGCACAAGCGACCGAGGAATTCGGTGCTCGACCGGTGATTGATGCTGTAGCAGACATCGACGGTCCGCGGGCCACGATCGACGGAGTCGTCCAACCGCTCAAACGTGGCACGATACTCGCCAATAAGGTGATACACGCGCTGACGCTGGAGCGGATCATCCGGCAGTATCACCCGCACGCGCTGCTCGGGCAGCGGCCCGGAGAGCCACTTGCCGAATGGACGCAGCACGCGCAGCACGATCAGGATCAGCACGCTGATCGCCGCGGCGAGCAGATAGGCACCCACGCCCGCGCAGACTCCGATAGCAGCGGCCACCCACACCGTGGCAGCGGTGGTCAGCCCGCGCATCTGCCCGCCATGGCGCATGATCGTGCCCGCGCCAAGAAAGCCGATGCCCGCGATGACGTAGGACGCCATGCGGCTCGGGTCGACCTGCACGGCTTGACCGGCATGGGCGTGGTCCGCGGCCAGATAGACCCCGATGCCGGTGAACACGCAGGCCCCGATGGCGATGCCGATGGTCGTGCGCAATCCCGCTTCGTGGCCGCTGGTCTCGCGCTCGATGCCGATGACCAGGCCGCAGCCCGCCGCGACCAGTGAGCTGACGAACAGCTCGATCTCGGCAGTCATCGCAGGCCCCCGCGCGCGTTGCTGAACTCAGCGACGCGCCATGCCAACGCGGCCCTGCCCCTCGTCTGCCCGGCCGCTGGTCCGTCCGAGAACCGTCTGTTCATCGATCGTCCGCGGCAGAGAGGCGATCGGCCCGGGCGGCGAGGATGAAGTCGTTCTCGGTCAAACCACCGACCGCATGGGTGGTCAGGCGTACGTCGACGTGGCCCCAGCGCAGGACCAAGCGCGGATGGTGGCCCTGGGCCTCGGCCTCCTGCGCCAGGGCAGTGAGGTATTCGAGCGCGGTGCGAAAATCCGGGAAGTCGTAGGTCCTGACCAGCCGGCCGTGGCCATCCAGCTGCCATGCCGGATCGAGCTCCTCGCGCAACCGGTCGATCGCCGCCGCGTCCAACGGCCGCGCCTCGCCGCTGCAGGCACGGCAACGGCGTTCGGCCAGCGGTGGCGGTGATGCGGCGGAATCGGTCGGCATGGTGCCTCCTGCGCTGCGCCCCGGAACGCGGCGCGTCCCGGGATCGGGACAGACGGTGGTGATCAGGCGCCGGTCGCGTTGGCGTGGTTGGCGGCGACGAAGCGCCAGTCAACCAGATCATCGAGAAAGGCGTCGATGTAGTCGCCGCGCCGGTTGCGGAAGTCGATGTAGTAGGCGTGCTCCCAGACATCGACCGTGAGCAGCGGCGTCTTGCCATGGCGCAGCGGGCTGTCGGCATTGCTCGTGGCCATGACTTCCAGGCCGCCGCCCGTGGCCACCAGCCACCCCCAACCAGAGCCGAATTGTCCCGTCGCCGTCTGCTTGAACCGCTCGCGGAAGGCGGCGTAGGAGCCGAAGGAATCGCTGATCGCCTTGCCCAGCGCACCGTCGGGCGTGCCGCCGCCTTTGGGATTCATGCCACGCCAGTAGAAACTGTGATTCCACACCTGGCCCGCATTCTGGCAGATGGCCCCGTCGCTACGCGCGACGATGGTCGCCAGTTGCTCGTCGCCCCAGATGCCGTCGCCGACCAGCTTGTTGAGCTTGTCGACATAGCCCTGGTGATGCTTGCCGTGATGGTATTCGAGCGTCTCGGCCGTGATGTGCGGCGCCAGCGCCTTGCGGTCGTAGGGCAGCTGCGGCAGAGAGAACGGCGCGGTCGCGTTACCGATGTCGGTCGGGTCGAGCGCCACCGCGTCGCCGGTGTAGCCGCCGCTCGCGCGCTCGGTCTTGCCGTAACGACCGCCACACCCGGCGACCAACCCGCAGGCGACCAGGGCGCTGCCGCCAGCGGCGAGCAGATCGCGACGGAGCAGGCCCGAAGGCGCGGCGTTGGATTCTGGCTTCGATGAGTGAGGCATGGACGATCCCTTCTGGTTGGGTGGTGTGTAAGCGGTGCATGGACTGCAAAGATGGCTGCGCCTTCAGCGGTGGCGCAGCACGGCCGTCGGCTGGCCGCGCGCGCTGCCGTGCGGCAGGCCGGGACGCGCCAGGCGCATCAACAGGTCATCGACCAGCGCGATGCCGATACGGATCCAGATGGCGCCGGCGACCACCAGGACACCGGTGATGATCAGCACGATGATCGCACCGGTGATCGATTCCGCACCGCCCATGGCGCAGCTCCTGTCGTCATCGGCGGCGGGAAGCAGCGGCGACCCACTCGACCGCTCACCCCGCCGCGGGGGATGGATTGCAGAATCTAACGACCGCCGGTCACCCGCTCACAGATCTGTATCCCCCCGCGAGCGGACGATCGCATACCGTAACCAGCCATTATCAGGCCCCATCGCGATCGATGGGGCTGGCGCCAGAGGGATGTTGGGTGGATAGGATCGGCTGCGCCGATCCATGGGAATCCCGACAAAGCCAGAGGGGTAGGGGCAAAGCCCCTGCGTAGCGAGGTAGCGATCGCATAACAACCGTGAGCCCGCCACGCTGGACCGCATCATGGACCCGTCTTCGGCACCCTGCGCAGCGGCGGGAGGATCATCATGGCAGCACCGAGCGTGATCATCATCGGCGGCGGACCGGCGGGCCACAGCTGTGCCGTGCGCCTGGCCCAACGCGGGGCGCGGGTGACCCTGATCGAACGCGATCTGGTCGGCGGCATCTGCACCAACTGGGGTTGCACCCCCTCCAAGGCGATGATCGAATCGGCCAAGGTGGCACTGGAGGTCGACCGCGCACCGCATTACGGCATCACCGTGCCGGGACGCGGGGTCGACTTCGCCCGGGTGATCGAACGCCGCGACCGCGTGGTCGACGAGACCCGGCGCGACATCGCCGAGCTGCTCGCGAGCCACAGCGTCACCGTGCTTGGCGGCGAGGGCCGGCTGAGCGCGCCGGGCGCGGTCGCCTTCACACCCAATCCCGACTGCGATCACCCGGGTGGCACGTTGCGCGCCGACCACGTGGTGCTCGACACCGGCTCGACCCCCATCGCCCCGCCGGGCTTCGATACCGACCACCCGGCGGTGATCTACAGCAACCGCCTGGTGAGCATCACCGAACAACCGCGGCGGCTGGTGATCGTCGGCGGGGGCGTCATCGGGCTCGAATTCGCCACCACCTTCGCCGCCCTTGGCACCGAGGTGACCATCGTCGAGATGATGGACCGGCTGGTCCCTTTCCTCGACGAGGAGATCACCGCCGAAATCACCGCCACGCTCGAGCGCCGTGGCGTGCGCGTCATCACCGGTCATTCGGCCGCCGGCATGGACGGCGAAGAACTCGTCATCCGCGCCAGCGCAGACGAAGCGGAGACCCGCATTCCCGCCGACACCGTACTGCTGGCCATCGGCCGGCGCCCGGTGCTCGACACCGCGATGCTCGAGCGAGCCGGCGTCGAACATGACCCCCAGACCGGCATCGCCACCGATGCCTACCTGCGCAGCTCTGCCCCCGGCGTCTGGGCCATCGGCGACGCCACCGGCGAGTCGGTGCTCGCCCACGTCGGCATGCAGCAGGGCATCGTCTGCGCCGAGAACATCACCGCCAGCTCGCCCGCACGCTACCGCGCCATGGACTACGGCGTGGTCCCGACCGTGGTCTATACCCTGCCCGAGATCGTCGCCCTCGGCGACCCCGGCGAAGACCCCGGCCTGCGCTGTGTCCGACTCCCCTTCGCCAGCGACATGCGGGCCCAGATCGAGGACCGCACCGAGGGGCTGCTCAAGCTCTGGCTGCGCGCCGACCGGCTGGTCGCGGCCCAGGCCATCGGCCACCACGTGTCCGAGATCGCGCAGGAACTCGCCTTGATGATCGCCCAGCGCGTACCGATCGCCGACGTGGCCGAGATCATCCACCCCCATCCCAGCTACTGCGAAGCGATCCGCGTCGCCCTGCGCATGGACCTGGGCACCCGGATCAGCCCGTTACGCGAAGCGTGAACCCGCGTCTCGGGCGCACTGTGAAAGGAGACCACACGATGGATGCCGTCGTCCGCAATCTGACCCAGAGCTCGAACACCGTCACCCTGAGCGGCCTGGTGGGCAGCAACGCCCCCTACACCGCCCCCGGCCAGGAGGCCGAAGCGCCGCCACCGGGCGGCGACCTGGAAAACGTGCTGCGCGACCGGGCCGCCGAACCGATCAAGAACGACCTCCAGCCGGTCGAGCGGGACACGGTGATCGCTCGCGACGAGGCGCTGCACCCGGCCAACCTCGCCGACATCGACCGCGACACCCCCTTCGAGGCCCTGTTGGAGGACGGCGTGCCGGTGGTCGGCGATGAATACGAATGGCTGCTCGAAGACGGCACCCGTCACCGGGTGCTGATCACCGAGGCGCGCGAGAGCGAACACAACGGCCATCACCGGGTGGTGATACGCGGCACCATCAGTCCGAGCGCCGCCTGATCCGTACCGACCCGGCGCAGCGCGGCGCCGGGGCCGCTCAAAGCTCGCCCCTGGGAGCGCCGAGCACCAGCTCGGCACTCCTTGCGCTGTCTCCTCCTGCGCCAATCCGACAGGTTGCCATGCCTCAAGAGGCCATCGTAGCGCAGATGGAGACAGGGCATGGTCCCCCCTGCGAGCTTTGGGTAGACCTGGGCGCGACGCGGGTCCACGGCTATCGCGGGCTCGTCGCGCCGGCCACGGCACGGATCCAATCGACGATCTCGGCGTAACCGGCCAGGGTCGCGGGCTTGACCAGATAGCGCACGCCAGGGAAGGGCTCCACCCGAGCGCGGTCGTAGGGATCGGCGCTGGTGCTGAAAACCACGGTCGGCAGCTGCGGATAGTGTTCAACGAGCGCCGGCAGCAAATCGGTGGCCAGCCCGTCGGGCAGGCGCAGGTCGAGGATCGCGCAGTCCGGCTGCGCGTGGGTACAATCGGCGATCGCAGTAGCGAGCTCGCTGCAGGTCCCCACCGTCCACCAGTCGACTGCCAGCCCTTCGCGCTCGCAGACCAGGTGCAGCAACTCGCAATCCGCGGCGGTGTCTTCGGCGTAGAGCGCCCGGATGGGTGCTGGTGTCTCGTTCATCCATCGGCTCCAGCGGGGGGATCGGGGACGGTGAAAACGAACACCGTACCGACGCCGACCTCGGATTCACATCTGATACTGCCGCCGAGACGCTCGACCCCCTTGCGACAGATAGCCAGCCCGAGCCCGGTGCCACCGCCGATGGCGTCCTCGCCGCGGATCCCTCCGGAACGGTTGAACAGGTCGAAAACCCGTTGGATCTGGGCCGGCTGGATCCCCCGGCCGTTGTCCGCGACGCGAAAGGCCCACGCGCCCTCCAGCCGCTCGGCCTCGATCCGCACCCGTGGTGGCTCGTCGCGGCGGTACTTGATCGCATTCTCGACCAGGTTCTGGAACAGCTGGACCATCAACCGCCGCGGCGCGCGGATCTGCGGCAGTTCACCGGCTTCGATGTGCGCGCCGTGCTCCTCGATCACCGCCTGCAGGCTGGCACAGGCGGCGTCGACCGCCTCCTGGCTATCGCAGGGCTCGGATCCCTGCACGTCCAGTTCCAGACGAGCGAAACCAAGCACGTCGGCGATCAGCCGGCGCATGTGACCGACGTTGTCCTGGACGACGCGGAAGTACTCGCGCTTGCGCTCGGGCTCGATCTGATCGTCGAGCTGGGCGATGATGTCGAGGTAGCTGCCGATCAGCCGCAGCGGCGCCTGCAGGTCGTGCGAGGCCATCGCGGCGAAGTGGCTGAGGTCCTCATTCGACCGCCGCAGCTCCTCGCTGCGCTGGTGCAGACCCGCCTCGGCCGCACGGCGCTCGCTGATATCCTCGACGATCATGATCAAGGCCGGCGTCCCATCGACCACGTCTTGCTCGGCGCTGCTGGAGATGGTGCAGCGCAACCAACGCTGCCCGGAGTCGACGCGCAACGGCAACTCCACGGCCATGCTGCCGTCACGCCGTACCGCCGCGAGTGCGGCGGCGAGCCGCTCGGCGTGTGACGGCGCAAAGAAATCTGTCAGGATCCGATCCTGCAACAGATGCCGCGGGACATCCATGATCTGGCTCAGTGTCGCGTTGCTGGTCTGCACCCGACCCTCCTGGTCCAGCTGCACCATGCCGACCGCAGCGTTGTCGAAGATGCCGCGGTAGCGCTGCTCGCTGTGCCGCAGGTCGTCCTGCGTGCGCTTGAGCGCGGTGATGTCGCTGAGCGTGATCACCACCCCCTCGATGCGGTCATCGGCGGTGCGATACGGATGGACCCGCACGCTGTAGTAGTTGCCCTCCAGCTCCTGGACCTCCGTTTCGGCGGGGACGAGTGTTTGCAGCACCCGCCGGCCATCGGCGAGGATGCGCCCGTCGCTGAGGCGATCGGCGATGTCGGCGAAGGGCCGGCCGCGATCGCCCTCGATCAGATGCATCAAGCGCCCGGCCGCGGGGGTGAAGCGCTGAATCCGCAGTTCCCGGTCAAGAAACAACGTCGGCAGATCGGTGCTGCTGAGCAGATTGTTGAGCACATCGTTGGTCTCGCCGAGCTGCGCGAGGTTGACCTTCATGCGCTCGTTGACCACGTTCAATTCCTCGTTGCTCGCCTGCAACTCCTCGCGCGAGGTCTCCAACTCCTCGTTGGCGGACTGCAGCTCCTCGTACATCGACCGCACTTCCTCGTTCGATGCCTTGAGCTCTTCGTTCGAGGTCTCCAACTCCTCGACCGAAGTCGAGAGCTCCTCGCGGGTGGCGCGCAGTTCGAAGTCGAGCGCCTGCAGGGCCTGGGCGGGATCCTGCTCGTCGTCTTGCAGCACGTGAACGGACACGCCATGCGAGTGTGGCGTCGGCATGCGGAAACTGATCATCCACAGGCACTCGCCATCACTCGCTGTCACCGGCTGCACGGTGATCCGTGCCAGTTTGCCCTGATAGCGACCGCGCTCCATGGTATGGCTCAGGACCACCGGTTGCTCGGATTGTTCAGCTTGACGCAGCGCGCCGTGCAGCCGCGCGCGCACCGCCGGTTCACACATCTCCAGGATGCTGGCGCTCGGCGCACCCGCTGGCTGGCAGAGAAAGTCCTCTGTCGCTCCGCTATAGTAGCACACCTGCAAGTGAATATCCACCAACACGAATGCCGGCGCGAGGAAGCTCTGGGCCAGATCTTGCGCCAGCGCATGGCGATCTGTCTGGTCGTCGATCCTGCCTGGGTACGCCGGCGGGGTGGGGGGCGGAACGGTACGCCGCGATCGCTGAGCCTCCGGCCCTCCCACCACGCCGGGCACATCCCGGCGGCGGTAGAACCGGTTGGTCTCATCGATGCTTGCAAACAGGTGCTCGCGTCGTTGCGCGGTCTCCGATCCTCCCAACACCAGCACCCCTTGATGGGCCAGAGCGAAATGGAAGCAGGCCAGTACCTGCTCCTGCGCCTGGTTGTCGAGATAGATCAGCACGTTGCGACAGCAGATCAGATCAAGCTGCGAAAACGGCGGATCGCGCAACAGGTCGTGATGCGCGAAGGTGATCATGTCCCGGATCCGCGGAGCAATGCGATAGGTATCGTCCTCGCGGGTGAAATGCTCGGACAGCCGCTGCGCATCGAGGCCGGCGCTCGCGGCGGCGGAGAACGCGCCGCGCCGGGCGCGATCGCAAGCACGTTGATCAAGATCGGTGGCGAACAGCTGCACCTGTCGAGACAGGCCGTGGCGCTCCATGGTCTCCTGCACCAGGATCGCCAGCGAATAGGCCTCCTCGCCAGACGAACAGCCCGCGACCCAGGCCCGGAACGGCTGCGCCGCGTCGCCCTGGCGCAGCAGATCCGGCAGCACGTTCTCGCCCAGCTGTTCCCAAACCGCCCGGTCACGGAAGAAACCGGTGACACCGATCAACAGATCCTGGGCCAGGCGATCGACCTCCTGCCGTTCGCTGCACAGCAGCCGATGATAGTCACCGGCCGAAGCGCAACCGCGCATGCTCACGCGGCGTTGGATCCGCCGCTCCATCGTGCCGCGTTTGTAGCCGCTGAAATCACGCCCGCTGTGCTCCTGCACCACAGCCAGGATCCGGTCGTAGACCGGGCGCTCCTCGACCGGTGGATGATCGATACGCTCCAGACGTTCGACCCAGTTGATGACCAGCTCGACGAGCTGCGCACAGGGGGCGACCGCATCGACCTGCCCGGTGCTGATCGCATTGCGCGACATCGACGGGAAACCGGCCTCCTCCGGTTCCTGCGCCAGAACCAGGCCGCCGGCCTGCCTGATCTCGCCCAGGCCGCTGCTGCCGTTGGTGCCGGTGCCGCTGAGCACCGCCACCATCGCCCGCTCGCTGGCGGCGGACATGGAGGCGAACAGGGCGTCGACCGGTCGCCAGGGCTCGCCCGGCGGCCGCGGTTCCAGACGCAGATACCCGGCGCACCAACGCACCGAAGTGCCGGGCGGCATGACATAAATGTGATTCGGCCGCACCGCCATCCCGTCACTGATGCTGACCACCGGATTGGCGCTGACCGCACCAAGCACCTCAACCAGCAGGCTCGGACGATCGCCCGGCAGGTGCAGCACCACCACCACCGCCAACCCCGGATCGCGCGGCACAGCGGAGATCAGCGTCCGTAGAGCCTCCACGCCACCGGCCGAAGCCCCGAGCGCCAACACCGGCACATGCTGCGCTTGCGACTCCGGATGCGCAACCGGATCGGAATCGGGATTGGAATCAGGACCCAGATTGGAATTGGAATTGGAAGCGGGATTGGAATCGGAAGCGGGATTGGAATCGGAAGCGGGATTGGAATCGGAAGCGGGATTGGAATCGGAAGCGGGATTGGAATCGGAAGCGGGATTGGAATCGGAATTGGAACACATGCGCATGCTTTCGACAGGGTGGACGGCGTGGGCTATCACCGTGAACGGGCCACAGCACACCGCCGAAGCACAGACAAAGCCAACGCATGCCCACCCTATGGCCGTACGCAGAAGCACAAACACGCATCGTCAACGACTGAGGCTTCTATCAGAGCGGGCGTTGCCCCTCTGATAGAAGCCTCAGTATCGATCACATAGGCCAGTCGCTGAGTCGCATCATCGCTCGACTCGCTGGCGGGACATAGTCCCGCTAGTTCGCCACTTCGCTACTCGCCACTTCGCTACTCGCTACTCGCTACTCGCTACTCGCTACTCGCTACTCGCTACTCGCTATTCGCCACTTCGCTACTCGCGTTGCCCACATGAAGCGTCGAGGAGCCAGAGGGATGCTGGGCGGATACAATCGGCGAAGCCGAGCCGCCCACACCTGTATCGGCCTTGCCGATACAGGTGAATACCGACAAAGCCAGAGGGGTAGGCTCC
>JBEPXK010000096.1:0-10279 GCA_041641915.1 Planctomycetota bacterium | reverse complement strand
GACGGAAATCCTCTTCGAGCACCAGGACGGTGATCATGCCCCATTCGCCGACCGCCTCGGAGAGCAACGGCACCACGCGCTCGCTATTGAAGAAACGGATGGCGGGGTCGAGGTGGGCCAGGGTAGCCGCGGCCTGGTAGCGGATGCGCTTTTCGGGGTGTTCAAGCGCAGCAACGAGGACGGTGCCGGACTTGTCGGCCATCAGCCCCTCCTCGCGTGAAGGCAGGGTCTGCTCGGCGTCGGCAAGCTGCTCGTCGCGCAACAGCTCCATGAGCTTGATCGCGACATCGTAGCGCTCGGAGACGATGCTCTGGCTCACCGCGCGGTAGAGCATGTCCGGCTCGATCATCCGCACGTTGAGCAGGATCTCGGCGAGCGCTTCATCACGCTGTTCGAGGGCGGCGACCGCCTCGGCCGGCAGCTGCGGCGGGTGGACCCGCTCGCGGGCCAGCTTCAACCGCAGTTCGACCTCCTGCTTCTGGGCGGTGAGCACCGCTGCCAGCAGGGGCGTGTAAGCGGCGAAATCGGCGTAGTGGCTGGCTCCGTCGAACAGAAGCTGCTCGGCCATCAGTTCGTTCCAGGCGTAATAGGGCGCCTCGGTGTACTGCAGCTCCATCGCGCCTTCGGCCGGATCCTCGACCCAGCGCCACATCAGGCTCTCGTTGGCCACCACCTCGTCGCGGACGTGGTCGCCGTCGCGGAAGTAGCGCATCGCCTCCTGGAAGTAGAGCGCCGACGCCTCGGGGATCGTCGCCATGCTGGAACGCGCGGCGATGGCCGCGATGCTGTTGCGGCAGACGTTCTTGACCTCCTGCGTGTGGTCGGAGTCGTTGACCATCTGCACCAACTTGGGCATCGCACGCGGGTCGCCGATGTCACCGAGGATGGTCGCGACCGAGGACACCAGCGCGGGGTCGTCGGACTTGAGCGCCTCCTCAAGCGGAACCACGGCGCGCGATCCCATGCGGGAGAGCACCATGCGGCACCAGACCTTGAAGTCCTGCTGACGGGTTTCGTGGAGCTTGTCGACCAGCAACGGCACCGCGATCGGCCCGATGGATACCAGCTCGTAGGTCGCAGCGAGCCGTTCCTTCTCGCTGCCGCGCAACTTGGTGATCAACAGGTTGAGGTAGCGCGGATCCGTCCGCAGCTGCTTGTGATAGATCCGGGCCTTGCGCAGCACGTCGCGCATGACGTCTTCGAGCTCGGCCTTCTCGGCCATCCGCAACACCAGCGCGTCGCCGGCCTTGCGGTAGAACTCGAAAACCAGGCGATTGCTCGGCTCGAGGCTCAGGGCGTCGTTGAAGCGCAGCGCAGCCTCGTCGAAGCGTCCGCTGCGATAGAGCCGCACCGCCTCGCTGAAGAGCTCGCGGACCTGATCCTCGGGGGCAGCGCTGGAATCGGGATCCAGCGGCTCGGCGGCAAAACCGAATCCGCACACAACCACCATCAAGGCGACCGCAAGCACTCTGCGCATCTCGACCTCCGTTCACCACCAGACAGGACCGGGTCGACTCCGGTCGCAGGGCCCGCCTGTGAGTGTGACGAGCGACTGTCGTGTCCCGATCCGACCCCTCAACCCGCTACCGAAAGGGGTGAACAATGGTGTATGATGGACCGAGGCCGCCTCTATGGCATGCTGCAGAGCATGGAATCGATCCGGCTCGCGGCTCCCGCCAAGTGCAATCTCCACCTGGAGATCCTCGGTCGCCGGAGCGACGGCTACCACGCGCTCGAAACGGTCTTCCAGACCCTGGACTGGGCCGACGCGGTCGAGCTGCGCGTCAAGCCCGGATCGGGCACCAGCGTCAGCGCCAGCGACCCGGGGCTCGACTGCGGGCCGGCGAACCTCGCCTGGCGCGCGGTCGACCTGCTGCGGGAGCTCTGGCCCGGCCTGGGGGGAATCCACGTCCACCTCGACAAACGGCTGCCCGCCGGCGGCGGGCTCGGCGGGGGCTCGAGCGACGCCGCCGCGGTCCTGCGCGCCGGCCACCGCCTCTGGCCCGAGCGCTATCCCCGCGACCGCCTGCTCGCCGCCGCCAGACGCCTCGGCGCCGACGTCCCCTTCTTTCTGATCGGCGGATCCGCCCACGGCCTCGAGCGCGGCGACCGGCTCACCGCCCTGGAGGACCTGCCGCGACAGGAACTGACCCTGCTGCTGCCGGAGCTGTCTTGCAGCACGCCGCGGGTCTTCGCTGCTTTGCACGACGACGAACGCACACCGCGCCCGGCGATCGGGCCCGCCGCACTGGCCCGACGCCTGCAGGCAGACCCGGCCGGCGGCGACAATCGCCTCACCGCCGCCTGCGCGCGCACCTACCCCGCGATGGGCCGCTTGTTCGACACCCTGACCGCAACCGGCCGGCCGTGGCTGCTCGCCGGTTCGGGCAGCACGGTGATCCTATTCGGCCATCACCCCGCGCCGGCGGGCTACCGCTGCGTGCAGACCGCCTTCCGCGCCCGCGAACGGCTCGACTGTCTTTAAGGCGCACGTATTACGTGCACTTGACCCACTCGCCGCTTGCTCGCGCGCCGCCCTGAGCACATTGGTGATGCAATGGGTCTCGCCCAAGGTCTCAAACATCGCGCAGCGCTGGTGACACTCCTGGCCACAGGGGTGATCGGGGCGGTCGGTCTGGTGTTTTTCCTCGTCGCGCTGCGGCCGTGCACGGTGGACATCGCACCCGGGACCATTGTCACCTATGAGTTGCGGCGCGAGGTCCAGCCGCTGGGAGCGGGCGGCGAACACGGCGAGGCGCGGGTACACAGCCAGGAGATCACCCTGGCCTGCATCGACGACGCCAACCGGGTGATCGTGCTTTCCGGTGCCGACGCCGAACACCGCGGCGAGGTCGCGTTGATGCAGCTGGCGGAAGACGGTGCCGCCTTCCTGATCGATGCGGCCGAACGCCGCCTCGACCACGGGCCCTGCATCGGCTTCTCGCCCCGCATCCGGCTGTTCGACTTCAACCTCCTGCGCCTGCCGCGCTCGTTGACCGACAGCGGCGAGGTCGAGGTGCCCTACGCGGTACTGCCCAAGGGGCGGCGTAGCGTCCCCTGTCGTATCGACCGGATCGAGAACGGCGTGGCGCCGGTGTTCCGCCTGCGGCCCATCCGCACCATCGAATGGCCCCACCCCGCGCTCGACGGTCGGTATGTCAAGATCCGCGACCTCGAGGCGCGGTACCGCTTCGACCGCCGCCTGGGGATGGTCGATCGCGCGGACGTCGATTTCATCCTCGCGCACGAGGGCAGCGCCGAGGCCCCGATCAAGCGCTACGCGATCCACCTGAGCCTGCGACTGGCCGAACACGAACGGGTCGGCGATACCGAGGTCGCCCGCCTCGGCGATCTCGCACTGACCAGCGTGCGCGCCCAGTCTCTACTCGAAGACGGACGTCACGCCTCGCTCGGGCCCTACGCCGAGCGGCTGCGCCGGGCGACCGTCGACAACCCGCGGCTGCGTCGGTTCGTCGACCAGTTGCTGGCCGATGCCCGGATGGAGCAGCCGCGGACCAACGACGATCGTTGGGCGGTGCGCGTGGCCAGCGTCGGCCTGGCCCGGCTCTCCGCAGCCAAGCAGGTGGCGCGGGAACTGGTCGCCGATGGCTACCATGCCTTCCTCCGCCGCCATGGCGAGCTGGTGGCCATCTACGTCGGCCCCTATACCGACAAACGCCCGACGGTGCTCGCGGCGATGCGCGAACGCTTCGCGCGCAGCGACCCCTACTGGGTCCGGCTGTCATCGGATTCCTGAGCCGCCGCCCCGGATCGGGACTATGGCCGGCACATACGGCCCGTAGCGTGGAGCGCCGGAACGAAGGAGACACGATGGAGAGCGCAACGGTGGCAGTCGGCAACGGGGCGGTGATCGGCGGCGAGCTGCCGGTCCTGATCATGGGGCCCTGCGTGATCGAGAGCCCAGAGCACACGCTGGAGCTCGCGCACCGCCTGCGCGAGCTCTGCGCCCGCCATGGCCTGCCGCTGGTGTTCAAAGCCAGCTTCGACAAGGCCAACCGCACCAGCCACACCAGCTATCGCGGCCCCGGCATCGCCGCGGGGCTCGCGGTGCTCGCCGCGGTGCGCGAGCAGACCGGCCTGCCGGTGACCACCGACGTGCACGAACCGCATCAGGTGGAACAGGCAGCGGCGGTTGTGGACCTGCTGCAGGTCCCGGCATTCCTCTGCCGCCAGACCGACCTGCTCCGGGCCTGCGCCGCAAGCGGTCGCCCGACCAGCGTCAAGAAGGGTCAGTTCCTCGCCGGCTGGGATTGCCGGGCAATCGTCGAGAAATACCGCTCCGCCGGCGGTCGCGACCTGGTGCTGATGGAGCGGGGCAACTCCTTCGGCTACAACCGCCTGGTCGCCGACCTGTGCAATCTGCCGGCGATGCGCGCCCTGGGAGTGCCGGTCATCTTCGACGGCACCCACAGCGTCCAGGCCCCGGGTGGCGGCGGCGACGTCTCGCTCGGCGCAGGCCATCTCGCCCCCGGCCTGATGCGCGCGGCGCTGGCCATGGGCTGCGAGGGGCTGTTCCTCGAGGTCCACGACGATCCCGCGGTCGCACTGAGCGACGGCGCCAACGTGGTCCCCCTCCACCAGCTCGACGCCTTCCTCGGCCAGGTCCGCGCCCTGCACGATGCCCTGGGGCGCCCAGCTGCGGGTGCCGCGGATCCCCACACGCCGATAGTGGAGCGATAGTGATGATCGTCTTGAACGTCGCCCGTCTTGCACGCGATAGCGGGCGGTCCTAGGCTCGCCCGAGCCCTGTCGGAGACACTGCGCGATGATCACCCGTCTTCTCGCCGCCCTGCTGGCCCTGGCCGCGCTGTCCGCGCCGGTCGGCGCCGAAGATGATGACGCGGCGCTGGAGCGAGCGGCCGATGCGGCCGAGAAGCTGCACGCCATGGCCGCGCGGGTCGGGCACATCTGGACCTGCCTCCAGCTCGAAGGCTGGAACGCGGCCCAGGACGATCCGCCGGCGCGCCTGCGCGAGCTCATCGACGGACGCCGGATCGAGTCCCACGGCGATCCGTGGTGGGCCTTCCCGCAAGACATCCGCCGGCATTGGGTCCGCAGCGACTGGATCGGGGTCATGCTCCACGACAGTTTCTGGCGGTTGAGCCATGACGGCCGCCCGCTGCATCTGCCGGTGCCGATGGGCGTCAGCTCGCAACGCAGCGCGCTGTCGGGCCGGGGCGATACGGTGGCGGTGGCCGAACTCGACCAGGGCCGACTCGGTCACGCACCGGTGGTCCGGGTCCGCCTGCACAGCGTGCCGGAGCCCGGCGAGCCGGTTCCGCGCCGGCCGCAGGCGCACGTCGCGATCGACCAGCCGCTGCCGCCGCTGGGCCACGAGCGCCAGCGGGCGCATCTCGCCGATGACCTCGCCCTCTCCTTCGACGGCTCCGCGGTGGCCGTGGCCACGAACCGCAGCATTCCCCACGCGCCGGCCGTCTACCTCTACACCATCAATGGTGAAACACTGCTGCTGAAACACCATTTCACGACCCACGCCAATCCCCGGGCGATCGGACCGGACGCCAGCTGGTTCATCTGCCGCGACATCATGCGCGAATCGCTGATCCTCTATACCAAGCGCGGGCCGGACCCCGAAGAGACCATCACCATCGCGGACTACGCCGCCGGCGACACCATCGCGGTGGTGCGCACCCCGGAGTCGGGCCTGCTGCGGGTCGATGTCGGTGGCACGCTGCCCTGGCAGCCGGCGGGGATCACGATCAGCGAGCGCCCGGACATGTGGAGCATCGGCCGGTGGCTGGTGATCGGCACCGGCCACGGCGCCCAGGCCCCGGCAACCACCGACCTGCTCGGCAACCCACTGCCGGCTGTCGAACGCCCCTACGCGCTGGCCTTCTACCGTTGGTCCGAGCTCAGCGACGACGCGGGCGCGACCCCGGTCGAGGTGATCGAGATGGAAGCCGTGCGCGCCGAGGCGCATTCGCTCGCCCTGCTCCACTGGTCCGGGCCCCAGCTGCAGATCCTCGACCTGCGCGGCGAACGACCGCGGCTCCAACCGCTGGCCGGCTTCTCACAGCCGATCGCCACCGCCCGCAACGACCACCACTACTATCATGTCAGCCTGGCGGACGGCGAGCAGGTGGTCATCGATCGCAGCGGGACCGAGCTCTGGCGCGGCCCGGCCGAGGAACTCAACGTCCACAGCCGACGTCATGCGCTGATACGTCGCGACAACCGCCACCTGCTGGTCCATCTCGACGCGGACCCCGCCGCCCGGCGCGAGGTCCACCTGGTCGGGCTGGACTCCATGCAGGTCGAGATCGACGGCCACCTACGTTTCATTCGCCGCGGGCACGGTGACGCGCGGCGCTACTGGCACAGCGATGGCCAACCGCTCGAGGATGCAGCGCGGATCGAACAGCTCGACACCCTGCGCCGCTTCCGGGTCGACAACACCAACGGCAGGTACTACCGGCAACACGGCCGTCTGATCCCCAAGGACCGGGGCACCGGGAACGCCCCGCCACCGCAGGTCTGGCGCCCGGTCGACGCCTGCCGCCTGCGACGCCGGATGCTGGTGCTCGACCACGACCAGCTGATCTACGCCAGCGACCGCTCGCTCGAGGAGTGGTCGATCCTCGGACCGGTCGATGGCGGTGACACCTTCCGCCTGTTCGAGGGCGCGCTCCACGTCGCCTTCCATCATCGCACCCAACGCGGGCCCGACGACTGGCCGGCGACCTGGGAACTGCGCGCGCGCCTGGCCGAAGAAGACACGCTCGAGGCCGAGTGGATCACCCTGGTCGAGCCGCCCCGCGGCGGTGGCCGCCGCGGCAGCCCCTATGCCCAGGTGGCCGATCTGCCCGACCACAACTGGCGGCTGCACGATCGCCGGCTGTTCTTCGTCATCCCCCCCAAAGCCGAGCAGCGCCGTTGGGATCACGAGACCCAGGGCTGGACCCCGCTGCGGCTGCGGCCGGTGCCCGGCAGCGCCGCCCTGGCGATCACCCCCAGCCTGGTGCTGCGCCTCGACCGCCAGGCAATGACCGCCCTGAGCGTGATGAGGGATTGACCATGCGCTGCCCTGGCCCACAAGGACTCCAGACGTGAACGTCCTGCTCGGCATCACCGGCTGTATCGCTGCTTACAAGGCGCCGGATCTGGTCCGGCGCCTGCGCGCGCGCGGCCACATCGTCCGCTGCATCCTGACGGCCAACGCCACCCGGCTGGTGAGCGAACACGCGCTGGCCACCACCAGCGGCCATCCGGTGGCCAGCGACATGTGGTCGGCGGACGCCCGCATCCCGCACATCGACCGGGCGCAGTGGTGCGATTGCCTGCTGGTCGCGCCAGCCACCGCCAACGCCCTGGCCAGGTTTGCCCTCGGCCTGGCCGACGACCTGCTGTCGACCACCTTCCTCGCCCTGCCGCCGGACAGGCGGGTGGTCATCGCCCCCGCCATGAACACCGTCATGTGGCACAAGCCGATCGTGCAGCAGCACGTCGCCACCCTGGAGGCCGCCGGCTGCGAGCGGCTCGGGCCGGTGGCCGGCGACCTCGCCTGCGGCGACGCCGGCATCGGCGCGATGCTCGCGCCTGAACAGATCGCCGCCGCCCTCGACTGAGACAGACCGATCAGCCCGACGGCGTATCGCCCCCGGCTGCAACCCGCGCGGCGAGGCTGCGATGGCGTCCCGAAGGCGGCGCCTCGGAGCGGATCTCGGCGTTGCGCCAGCGACAGGGCAGCCCACGGGCGTCGAGCTCGCGCAGCAGGCGCTCGCGTTCCTCCGACGCAAAGGCCCGCGCGCCAGCGGCGAAAGCGGGGTCGAGCGCGGCGTGGGGGCGGAAGTCCTGGAGGATCCACGGCAGCCGTCCGCCCACCAGCTCACCGATCGCCACCACCGCCTCGCCGGTGAGCAGCGGGTGGACCACCGTGGTCCGACACTCGCCCGCGACCCCGGCTGCCACCACCAACTCCAGGCTGCGGCGCAACGCGGCCGGATCGCCGCCGCCAAGGCGCTCGGGATAGGCTTCCGGCGGCGCCTTGAGGTCGAGCGCGATGTAGTCGGCCAGATCCTCGGCGAGCACCGCGGCAAGCACCGCGGGCCGCAGACCGTTGGTGTCGAGCTTGAGCGCGAACCCCATGGCCTTGATCCGCCGGCACGCCGCGAGCAGGTCGTCCTGCAGCGTCGGCTCGCCCCCGCTGAGCACCACCCCGTCGAGACGGCCGCGGCGGCGCTCGAGGAAGGCCCACACCGCCTCCTCGTCCACACGCGCGCCGCCGCACACCAGCTCGGGATTGTGACAGTAGGGGCAGCGCAGGTTGCAGCCGGCGGTGAAGACCACCGCCGCGTCACGGCCGGGGAAGTCGGCCAGGGTGAAGCGCTGCAGACCGCCGATGTGCATGGCTCAACCTTCGATACGGGCGGTGGAACGAAGGCGGAACTCCTCCTGCTTGCCCTCGTTCCATTGCTCCACCGGTCGCAGGTAGCCGACCACGCGCGCGTAGACCTCGCAGTCGCTGCCGCAATCGGGACAGGTCGGCTGCTGACCGCTGCGATAGCCGTGCTGCGGGCAGATGCTGAAGGTGGGGCTGATGGTGAAGTACGGCAGGCGGTAATTGTAGCACACCTTGCGCACGAAGTTCTTCACCGCCGCGCAGTCGTCGAGCTCCTCGCCAACGAAGACGTGGACCACCGTCCCGCCGGTATAGCGCGTCTGGAGGTCGTCCTGGTGGTCCAGCGTCTCCCACACGTCGTCGGTATGGTCGACCGGCAGCTGCGAGGAATTGGTATAGAACGGTCTGGCATCGGGGCCCTCGGCGCCGGCGCAGAGGATCTCCGGATAGCGCTCGCGGTCCTTGAGCGCGAGCCGGTAACTGGTGCCCTCGGCCGGCGTCGCCTCGAGATTGTAGAAGTTCCCGGTGCGCTCCTGGTAAACGCTCAGACGCTCGCGCATGTGGTCGAGCACCCGCTTGGCGAAGGCGGCGCCGCGCTCCTCGGCGATGCCGCAGCCGAACAGGTTGCGACAGGCCTCGTTCATACCCACCAGCCCGATGGTCGAGAAGTGGTTGTGCCAGTAGCTGCCGTGCCGCGATTTGACCTGGCGCAGGTAGAACCGCGCGTAGGGGTAGAGGTTGCCCTCGGTGGTGCGCTCGAGCACCTTGCGTTTGATCTCCAGGCTCTCGGCCGCGCGGTCCATCAGCCGGTCGAGCCGGCGGAGGAACTGCTCCTCGCTCTGGCTCGTGTAACCGAGCCGGGGCAGGTTCATCGTCACCACCCCGATCGAACCGGTGAGCGGGTTGGAGCCGAACAGACCACCGCCGCGCGCCTCGAGCTTGCGCATGTCGAGCCGCAGGCGGCAGCACATGCTGCGGGCGTCTTCCGGCGACATGTCCGAATGGATGAAGTTGGCGAAGTAGGGCACGCCATAGCGGGCGGTGACCTTCCACAGCCATTCCAGCTTGGGATCGTCCCAGTCGAAGTCGCGATCGATGTTGTAGGTCGGGATGGGGAAGGTGAACACGCGGCCCTTGGCATCGCCCTCGCACATGACCTCGAGGAAGGCCCGGTTGAGCATGTTCATCTCATCCTGGAAGTCGGCGTAGCAGAAATCGGTGGTGGTGCCGCCGATGATCACCGGCTCCTCGGCCAGGGTCGAGGGGCACTTGAGGTCCATGGTGATGTTGGTGAACGGCGTCTGGAACCCGACCCGGGTGGCGACGTTGAGGTTGAACACGAACTCCTGCAGCGCCTGCTTGACCGTGGTGTAGTCGAGGTTGTCGTAGCGGATGAACGGCGCGAGATAGGTATCGAAGCTGGCGAAGGCCTGCGCCCCCGAGGCCTCGCCCTGCAGGGTGTAGAAGAAGTTGACGATCTGTCCGAGCACCGCGCGGAAGTGCTTGGCCGGACGCGCCTCGGCCTTACCCGGCGCTCCCTTGAACCCGGTGAGCAGCAGGTCCTTCAGATCCCAGCCGACGCAGTAGACCGAGAGCAGGCTCAGGTCATGGATATGCATATCCCCGGACTTGTGCGCCTCGCGCACCGCCTTGGGGTAGATCTCGTTGAGCCAGTAGGTCTTGGTGATCTCGGAGGAGATGTAGTTGTTCAGACCCTGCAGCGAGAAGGCCATGTTCGAGTTCTCGTTGACCTGCCAGTCGAGCTTCTCGAGGTAGGTGTCGATCAACTCGGTGCCGCCGCCGCCGGCCATCTCGCGCATGCGTTCGTGCTGCTCGCGGTAGAGCACATAGGCCCGGGCGGTGCGCTTGTAGCTCGACGCGAGCAGCACGTCCTCGACC
>JBEPXK010000095.1:0-10284 GCA_041641915.1 Planctomycetota bacterium | reverse complement strand
CGTCGCACCACCGACGCCCGCAGGCCGAGCGCCACCCAACGCGGCTACACCGGCACCCACCTCACCTTCCGCCGCGCCGTCCTCCGACGAGACCCCTGGTGCACCTGCCCCGGCTGCCCCTCCTGCGGCAACAGGCCCGGCGCCTGCGCGGCCAGCCGGCTCAGCGCCTGGGCCAGGGCCGCGGCCTCGCGTTCGCGTGTGGCCGGATCGGCGGCGGCGGTGCGCCGCGCCTGGGCCAGGGCCTCAGCCAGCCGCTGGGTGCTGCGACGCTGCTCGGCGCCCAGACCCGCCGCGAGCCGGTCCAACCCCTCCCAGACCGCCTGATCCATGCCGCGTTCGCTCGCGGCCTCGGCGATCGTCTCGAGCTGCTGCAGCAGCTCGCGCTTGCGCTCCTGGCTCAGCACCCCCTCCTCGGCGAGCTGCTCGAGCATCGCGCGCGGCCGGGCGAGCAACTGCTCGACTCGTTGATCGGGAGCGGAGCCAGCCGGGTCGCGTTGCGGCAGCAGCAAGGCGATCACCACCGCGAGCGCGGCGACAAGCAGACGGCCGCCACCGCTCCAGTCCAGCGGCGGCAGCCGCACCCGGTCGAGACAGGGGCGCAGGCGCTGCATCCAGCCCGGATCGCGCGCGCCGGGTGCCTCGTCGGCCAGGGCCATCGCCAGACCGCGAGCCTGCGCGAGCCGATCCAGCCGCGCCGCGGTGGTCGCCCGCGATTCCGCCCGGCCATACCAACGACGCACCAACACCAGCGGCGCCACCAGGCCGACCAGCGGCAGCCACAGCACGGCCGGAGCCCAGCCCGGCAGCGCGAGGCGGATGCAGACCTGCACCAAAGCGACCGTGCCGAGGCATACCGCCCAGGCGACGAGCAGCCGGCTCAGGCAGCGCTGCACCCGATGGCGGCGATCGACCGCACGTATGAGTTGTTCGAGCCGGTGGGCCATTTCAGGTTCCCGTCGGGTGCCGTGCGGCGGCAGCATATACCAGCGGGGGCGTATGATCCAGGTTCAGCCGGTAGCGCATGGGGGAGCGGCGAAGGGAGCGCTCCAGCGAGGCTCCCCGCGCGCGGGCGAGGGCGCCGGCTGATGCGGGGGTGGCTGATGGCTCGCCATCCGCGTGCGTGGCCCAACCGTTGGGCGAGACGCAGGCGATCGGCCGCGCGTTGACGCCCACGTGCAGCGAATGACGTGGAGCGATATCACCGGGCGATGGCGATGGCTGCGGGCCCGGATCAATGGCGAGTCCCACCCCGCTCGCGGGCCACTGCTGAACGAGGCCGTGCATCGACCACCGGTGCTGGTATCATGTGCCATATGGCTACGCGATCGACCTGTCTGCTTGTTGACGCCGAACTACGCGGGTTGCTCGAAGCGGTGCATGGCTTCCTCGTGCGCGACCGCAGCGCGGAGGACCCGGCGGCCTGCGACCGGTGTGCCCAGGGCCTGGACCGGCCGCAGTGCGAGGCGCTCCACCGGCGACTGCAGCGCCTGCATGCCGATTGCCGACTATTGCTGCAGGACATGCGTGAGCTGGAGGGAGCAGCCGGGGAGCCTGGAATCGCAGCAGACGACGCGGCACTCGTGCGGGCCGGCGGCGGGCCTACTCGCCGAACTTCTCTTTGATCCGCCCGTCGATGAAGTCGATGACTTCGCCGATGGTTTTCATACCTTCGTCACCGGGCAGGACCTCGTCGAAATTGATGCTGAAGGCATCCTCGAGGTCCATGGTGATCTCGGCGATGTCGAGATGGTTGTCGGTGATCGCCGGAACCAGTTCCTGGTGCTCGTAGTCGTAGTCCGGATCTTCACCCGGCAGAGGCAGGTTGTGCAGCTTGTTGCACAACAGCTCGATGACTTCTTCGGAAATCCGTTTGCGGTCCATCGCCGGGTGCTCGATATCGTTGCAGGGGGCGGGACCGGCCGAAGCCGCGCGAGACGCGCTTCAGCCGGTGAAGCGTTTGAATACCACGCAGGCGTTGTGCCCGCCGAACCCCAGGTTGTTGGAGAGGCCGTAGTCGACTTGAAGCTCGCGGGCCTCGTTGGGGATGTAATCCAGATCGCACTCCGGGTCGGGAGTGGTGTAGTTGGCGGTCGGTGGCAACACGCCATCGCGCAGGGCGAGGATGGTGGCGATGGCTTCGATGCCGCCGGCGGCGCCGAGCGCGTGGCCGGTCACGCCCTTGGTGCTGCTGACGCTCAGCGAGCGGGCATGGTCGCCGAAGACCTTCTTGATGATCAGGGTCTCGGTCTTGTCGTTCGGCGGAGTCGAGGTGCCGTGCGCGTTGAGGTAGCCGAGCTGATCCGGTGTGATGCCGGCATCGGCCAGTGCGGCGTGCATGCAGGCGGCGCCGGAGATGCCCTCGGTATCCGGCGCGGTCTCGTGGAAGGCATCGCCGTTGCAGGCGGCGCCGGCCACTTCGCCGTAGATCGTCGCTCCGCGCTTGCGCGCGTGCTCGTATTCCTCGAGCACCAGCACCCCCGCGCCCTCGGCCATGACGAAGCCGTCACGGTCGCGGTCGAAGGGCCGACTGGCGGTCTCGGGCGAATCGTTGCGCTTGGACAACGCGCCGATGCTGTTGAAGCCGGCGAAGCCGAGATGGCTGATCGGGGCTTCGGCCCCACCGCAGATCATCACATCGCACTGGCCCGCCCGGATGTGGTTGAGGGCGGCGCCGATGGAATGCGATCCGGTGGCGCAAGCAGTGGTGATGCTGTAGTTGGGACCCTTGGCACCGTAGACGATCGAGATGTCGCCGGCGGCGCTGTCGACGATCATCTTGGGCACCAGGAACGCACTGACCCGCCGGGGGCCCTTCTCAACGAAGGCGGCGTGTTCCAGCTCGATGGTGCGCAGCCCGCCGATGCCGGAGCCGACCACCACCCCGATCCGGAACGGATCGGACAGTGAGCCCTTCTCGAGCCCGGCCATGGCCATGGCCTCGGCGGCGGCCTTGATCGCCAGCAGGCTGTAGCGGTCCTTGCGGCGAGCGCCACGCCGATCGCCGTCGGTCAACTCGACGTCGTCGAGGTCGACCTCGCCGCAGAAGCTGGTCGCGTGCTGTTCGGGATCGATCCGGGTGGTGGGGCCGATGCCCCCCCGCCCGGCGGTGGTCGCGGACCAGAAGGCATCGACACCGATGCCGTTGGCCGCGAGCACACCCATACCGGTGACGACGACGCGTCGATCAGCCATTGCTCTCCGCGACCTTCTGCTCGATGAACTTGATGATGTCGCCGACGGTCTGGGGACCCTCAGCGTTGTCATCTTCGAGCTTGACGCCGAAAGCGTCTTCCAGGTCCATCATGATCTCGGCGATGTCGAGCGAGTCGGCACCGAGGTCGGCGATCACGTTGCTCTCCGGTTTGACCGCGTCCTTCTCCTTGTCGAGGCGCTCGGCGATGATGTCGATGACCTTGTCTGCGATGTCGCTCACGGCTGCTCCTGCCTTCCATCTGTCCGGTTGGAGGGCTGTCGGGAAATCGTCCGGACGGTGCCGGGACGGCCGGGCGACAGACGTCGGGGCCGGACGGATTCCCAGGGTGAATGGAATATGGACAAGAAGCGGGATGATGAGCCTCGTGGGGATGCCGTCAAGCGAAGACGGCGTGCGCCGGGAAGTGCGGCCATCGCCCTTTTGCGCCCGCTGACCGGCGGATGGACTCGGCCGGGGCGCCACCTACGGTGTGCGCCTGGAGGCGGCGATGGTCCTGATCCGATGGGAGCGCATCCAGCATATCCTCTGCGATGTCGACGGGGTGCTGACCGAGGGCATCCTCACCTACACCGCGAGCGGCGAACAGACCAAGACCTTCAGCGCCCGCGACGGGCACCTGATCCGCGTCGCCCTGCGCGCCGGCATCGGGGTCGGGCTGGTCAGCGGCCGCCGTTGCGCCGCGCTCGAATACCGCGCCAAAGACCTCGGGCTGGATCCCTGTTTCCTCGGCGTCGGCGACAAGCGCGCGGTGGTCACCGACTGGCTTGCGGGCCGCGATGGGCTCGATTGGGAGCATCTCGCCTTCGTCGGCGACGACCTGCCGGATCTGACCCTGTTCGGCGTGGTGGGCTGCGCCGTGGCGGTGGGCGACGCCGCGCCGCGGCTACGCCAGTGCGCCGATCTGGTCACCGCGGCGCCCGGCGGACGCGGGGCGGTGGGCGAATTCATCGAACGCCTGCTGCGCGCGCGCGGCGCCTGGAGCCCCGACGAGTGGGGCCGGGTCCATGGCTAGCCGGGTTCGGCTCGCCCACGGTCTGCTGCTCGTCTGTTGTCTGCTGCTCGGCTGCGGCGATCCCGCGCCGCTGCCGGAACCGGGCGTGGCCGGCGGGCTGCTGCACCTCTGGCGCGCCGGCGAGGCCGAGCCGGTGGTGGTCAGCGCCCACCGCGTACGCCAGCTCGGCGCCGATCTCGACCGGCTGCGCTTCGTGGTCCTGCGCGCCTGGATCCCGCTGCAGCAGGGGCGCCTGGTCATCGCTGCGCCCGCGGGAACGATGGACACGGCGGCCGACACCAGCGCCGAGCGCCACCGCATCGCGATCCCGGAGGAGGACGGACCGATCCGTTTCACCGGCGTCGAGCGCGGCGAGCCCTTCGTCGGCATCGCCGCGCGCGGGACGATCAGCGACGGCGGCCGGGTGCTGATGCTCCATGCCGTCCGGCTGATCCACGCCGGCCGCGCCTACCGCATGGCCCAGCTCGAGGTGCCCGAGGCGCTGTCGCGGCGCGAGCTGCGCTACATGGTCGGTGAAGGCGACATCGCCGATCGGCCGGCGACCGCCGCGCTGTGCACCGCGCTCGGCGCGCTACCGCGCGACCTCCAGCTCGATCCGCCCGGGCAGCCGCCAGCGCTCTCGCCGTGAACGCCTGGCGGGGCGCTGACCCGCGCATGGCGCGCCCTTATGTGGGCCGGGCAGCGCCCCGCCGGCCTCAGGGCAGGCGGTTGGCCCGGCGCAGGGCCCAATCGACGCACAGCAGCCCGATCACCAGCATGAAGACCCAGAACCGATCCCACAGACGGATGAAGTGCCGGCTCTGTTCGTGGTGGGAGAGATCGGGCAGAGCGGCGATCAACCGCGCGGCGGCGTTGGCCTCGGCCCCAGTCCCGGGCTCGGGCGACTCCCAGACCGCCGCACGCCCGCCGCTGGCGGCAGAGAGCCGGGCCATGGCTTCGTGGTCGGCCCGGGGGTCACGGCGCTCGCGCTGCGAGGGCAGCACCACCAGCTCGCCGGCGCGGACGTCGGTGGCGGGCAGCCCGTCGATCAGTTCGAGATGCCAGGACCCGGGCTGGCCCGGCGCCGGGACCTCGGCCGCGAAGGCCGGCTCGCCCGGCACGCGCAGCAACCGGTACTTCAACCGGGTCTCGCCCGGCCCGCGCAACTGGACGGTGACCGCGTCGGGCAGGTCGGCCCGTTGCTCGCCCGGCGTTTGGGGTGCGACGGCGAGCTGGACCCGTTGGCTCGTCTGCGCCCGGTAGGGGGTTGCGGCGGCGCGCCAGGGATGGGTGTCGAGCCCCTTGCCCGCGCTGGCGTAGCGCAACAGCGGGCTGTGGAAGCGGTTGAGATAGTAGTCGCCGACGTTGCGCCGCCAGCGCCAGGTGTCGTCGACCGCGACCAGCACGCTGCGGCCGGCGCCGATGCGCCGCGCGACCACCACCGGCTCGCCGGAACGGGTCTCCATCAGCACCTGGGCCGGCTGGCGCAGCGAACCGACCGGCAGCAGGCCGCGCAGCCGCGGCAGCTCCTCCCAGGTCCCGCGGCCGGGATCGAACAGTTTGAGGCCCCTGGCCGCCGGAGACCGCTGGATGGTCCGGGCCTCGTTGGCGAGATAGCCGCGCTGGATCTCGGCCGTCGACGGCAGTTCGGCCGGGATCAGTTTGCTCAGGGGGCTGTCGCGGAAGCCGGCGATGGCGCCGCGCTCGCCCGGTAGCCACACCAGCCCGAGCCCCTGCTGGCGCACCGCGGTGGCCAGGTTGTTCATCTGCGTCTCGTCGAGGGTGTGCGCGTCGATGTCGCCGACGATCACCGCGTGGTAGTCCTCGAGCTGGACCGTGCCCAGCGGAAGCACGGTACCGCCGTAGCGCTCGTCGCCCCAGCGACGCCAACCGCCGTCGGCGAGGTAGGAGTGGACGGTGACGGTCTGGTCGCGATCGAGCGCGTTGCGCAGGTAGCGCATCTCATAACGCGGGTGGTGGGCGAGCATCACCACCTGGAGGTTGCGCGGCTTGACCTCGACCGGGATCGACATGCGGTGCGACAGATCGCCGGCGGTGACCTCGGCGGTGAGTCCGGCCCGGCCCTCGTCGTGGAGGGTGACGTCGAGCTCGGGACTGAAGGACTGCACGGTGACCGGGTCGGCCACGCTCTCAGGCGTGAGCGTGGTCTCGGCGAGGACCTCGTCGCCCCGGCGGATACGCACGGTGACCGGCGCGTCGCCCAGGCTACGGCCGCTGAAGCGGACCTCGAAGGGATTGGCTTCGCCCAACGCGAGATCGCGATTGCCCTCGATCTCATCGATATGCAACTCGGGGGTGACCGCCGTACCGCCCACGCTCAGGGTCCACACGCCGCGCTCGGGGCCGCGGCCACGGCCGAGCGAGCGCCCCACCGCGTCGAGCGCCGGACCGTCGTTGACGCGCCCGTCGCTGACCAGGAGCACCAGTTCGTATTGCGGATCGCGCGCGACCTCGCCCACCTGACTGCCCAGCGGGCTGACCGGCGCGTCGGCCGCGAGCGTGTCGAGCTCGTCGTTCTCGACCCGACCGAGTGCACCGCCGAGACGGTACCAGCTGACCGTGTGGGCGTCGGTCACGGTGGCGAGGGCGGCGCGCAGGGGCCCGAGCACGGCCAACCGGCTGGACAGGTCGGGCGCGTCGTCGCGGGCCATCGAAGCCGAGGTGTCGACCAGCACCGCGATGCGGCCGGGCTTGGTAGTGGTGATGGTCTCGCGCCAACTGGGATCGGTGATGCAGGCGACCAGCAACAGGATCGCCAGCACACGGCAGATCCGCGACAGCCAGCCGGCCAGGCCCGGCGGGCGCGGACCGTAACGACGCCAGGCCCACCAACACAGCGCCGCGGCGCCGAGGATGTAGAGGTAGAGCATCCACCCCTGGGCGTTGGCGAGCACGAATTCCAGGTCGCTAGCGCCCATACGCCCTCCCCGCCCAGGCGGCGAGCGCGCCTTCACCCAACGCGGCGAGCAGGACCAGCAGCAGCAGCGGCAGCCCCCAGTCGCGGCCCCGCGCACGCGGCAGCACCGCGGCGATATCGATCGCCGTGGCCGGCGGCCCTCCGTTCAGACGGCTCTCGTCGGGATCGGCGAAGACCAACACCGGCTGTTCGTCGGCAGTCTCGGGCGAGCGTGCCTGCCACAATCCGGGCGCGACCAGCAACGGCGCGCCGGGGGGCCAGGGCACCCGTTCGCCCTCGCGGACCAGGATCCGCTCGCGCTCGGAGCGCGTACCGGCCTGCAGCAGGCGCGGTCGCCCGGCGGCGGCGGCCAGTTGCCGCACGCTGCGCTGGACCCACAGGGTCGAAGCACCGAGGGCCCAGAAGGGCGAAAGGGATTCGAGCGCGACCAGTTCGCAGACCACCCGCCCACGGCCAGCCTCCAGCGAGACCACCAGCGGCGCGTCGCCCGCGCGCAACAGCACCCGGGCGTGACCGGGCAGGATGAACGCAGGTACGCCTTCGTTCTCGGCCTGACCGAGACCGGCGTGCCGGAGGTAGGTGTCGAGGATCGGTTCACCGCTGGCGAAGGGCCCGCCGGGCAGCAGCTGATCGCGGTTGGGTTCCAATCCGGCGACCAGCCCGGCGAGCGCGGGGTCGGCGCGCAGCATGTCGTAACTGGCCCAGAGGATGCCGCCGTCCGCGACCCAGGCGACCAGCTCCTCGGCCGCCGCCGGACGTTCGCGCAACAGGATCAGGCCGTCGGCTTCCAACGGTCGGCTGGCCAGCTCGTCGGCGCGCAGCCGGTCGACATCGAGGTAGCGGCTCGCCGCGGCCAGGGCGGTGCCGAGCATACTGCGCCCGCTGCCGACCACGAGACTCGGCAGCGCCTTGCGCACCCGCAGCGGCAGTTCGATGGCATCGTCATAGGCGAGGCCGTCGTCGTGCAGGCGCACCCGCACCCGGTGTTCGCCGATGCCCAGCGGCGGCAACGCCAGCCGGGCCAGGCCGTCGGCAACGTCGAGCTCGACCGGCAGTGGCGAACCGTCGTCGACGCTCAGGCTGGCCCGCTCCGGGGTGCCGACGACCTGCAGGGCGAGCTCGCTGACCGCGCCGGGAGCCGGTTCGGGCAACTCGGCGATGCCGGCGATGAAGGCGTTCTTGGCCGGGCCGCCAACGGGCAGGCGGTTGACGCTGCGCACCCGTTCACGCAGTACCGCCTCGAGCTGGGTGCCATCGTCCTGACGAAAATCCGAGACCAGCAGCACGTCGGTGTTGCGGTCGCAATGCGCCAACACCGCTTCGGCCAGCTCGCCGGTCGCGGCGCGATCCAACCCGCCGGGCACCGGTGCGGCGTCGATCTCCTCGAGCAGTCGGAGCGCGCGACGCGGCGCCACGCTCTGGCCACCGGTGAGTGCGCTGACCCGTCGATCGACGGTCAGCACCACCACCGCATCGGTGTCGATGCTGGCCTCGCTCATCGCTCGGCGGAAATCCGCCAGGGCCCCGGTACCGTCGCGCAGCGCGCCCATGCTCGCGGTGGTGTCGACCACCAGCAACAGGCGGCCGCCGGAGCCGAAACCGGCGAGGCTCGGCCGGGCCAGAGCCAGCGCGAGCAGGGCCACGATCAGGCAGCGCAGGAGCAACAGCAGGAGGTTGGTCAGACGGTACCGGCGCTGCGCGACCTCGAGCGCGGCCAGCAACCACGTCATCGCGGCCCAGGGCCGGTCCTTGGGTCGCTGGCGCAGCAGCAGGTGGATGGCGATGGGCGCGGCTATGGCCAGACCGCCCCACAGGAGCCCCATGTTGACGAAACTGAACACGGCGCCATCAGTGATACGGACTCGCTCGCCGACCACCAGCGCCTATTGTCCGCTGGACCATGGCCACCATTGCCATAGTCTCGGGGGGTCTGTCTCCAGCAGAGTGGAACCCATGCGCCGCCCCGGACAGGCAGATGCAAGGCGGGATGACGCAGGCGTAGCAACACTACGTCAAGGAAATCCCAACGCAGCAGATACCTGTCCGCGGCAAGTATATGTTACAGGGATGCGGAGACAGCCCACCAGGCTCCACGTCGTCATTCCCCACATGGCGGCACAGGGCACCACCCGCGAGGATGGCTTCATGAGCGAGTCGGTCACCGACACCCCGACGCCCGGTCGGGGGCCCGTGCATATCGGCAAGTACCGCGTGATCGGCAAGATCGGCCAAGGCGGGATGGGCACGGTCTACAAAGCGGTGCAGACCAGCATCGATCGCGTCGTCGCGCTCAAGGTGCTCGCACCGCATCTGGCCCAGGACGCCGAGTTCGTCGGCCGCTTCCTGCGCGAGGCGCGCAGCGCGGCCCAGCTCTCGCACCGCAACCTGGTCTGCGTCTACGACTGCGGCGAACAGGTCCTCCCGTCCGGAAAGACGGCGGGCGGCGAACGCACCGTCTATTACTTCAGTATGGAATACGTCGAGGGCTGCACCCTCGGCCAGTGGGTCCAGCGCCACGGCCTGCCCGACGAGCGCACCGGCCTGGAGCTGATGCGCAAGCTCGCGGTGGTGCTTGGCTACGCCCACGAACGCAACCTGGTCCATCGCGACGTCAAGCCCGACAACATCCTCATCGACACCGACGACGAGCCGCGGCTGTGCGACCTGGGGCTGGCCAAGCCGATCGACGCGCTCCCCGCGCCCAGGGCCGACACCGACGACGCGCCGGCCGCCGAAGCGAGCCCCCACGGCGACGCCGGCCTGACCCAGGCCGGCACCACCCTCGGCACGCCGCGCTACATGGCGCCGGAGCAGGTCACCCGCGGCCAGATCGATGGTCGGACCGATCTCTATGCGCTCGCCGCCACCTTCTTCCACCTGTTCACCGGCCGGCCGCTGTTCGTCGGTGACGACGCGCGCAGCGTGGGGCGGATGCACGTGGACCAGCCGCCACCACCGATCCGCACGCTGCGTCGCGAGTTCTCGCGCGAGACCGAGGCGCTGCTGCTGGCGATGCTGGCCAAAGCGCCGGACCGGCGCCCAGCCGATGCCGCGGCGGTGATCGCCCGGATCGACCGCATCCGCGAAGGCGCCTCGCGCGCAGCGGGCCGGGCGCAACCGCGCGGCGCCACCCGCGCTCCC
>JBEPXK010000094.1:0-10332 GCA_041641915.1 Planctomycetota bacterium | reverse complement strand
GCCGAGGCTGAGGGTCACGGCGAGCGGTGTCTCGGTCTTGATCCGGCGCACCAGTTGCTCCACGCGCGCACAATCGAGTTCCGGTGTCTCGCCTGCCTGCAACACCACGGTGCCGTAACCGAAGCCGGCCGCCTTGTGGGCACACGCGAGGATCTCCGCGTCGTCCATGCAGTAGCGCTCGACGGCCGTGTTGGTCGCCGCGATACCGCAATAGGCGCAGCGGCGCACGCACCGGTTGGAGACCTCGATCAGTCCACGCAGGTGCACCGCGTTGCCGACACGATGCCGACGTACGGCGTCGGCGCGTCGCCACAGCTCCTCGATCGCTGCGTCGTCGTCGGTGCGCAGCCACTGCATGATCGTGGCGCCATCCATCGCTCCCGCTTCCCAGGCCCCTATGCGCCGCAGCGCCCGACCGGTGGATATACGCGCGCATGCGGCCGCGTTTGAGGGAAAGCCCGGCCGCGAACCATCGGGGCGGGAAGGAAAGCGAGAGGCGGGGACGGGTTTGCGTCGCTCGCGGTCCGCATCATCAGCAGGAAGCGTGAAACAGCGCGCCACCGGGCGACCTTGGTGGGTGGAGAGCCACCGATTTCACCAATCGACCGAGGAGGACATCATGGGACATCATCTGCGTATCTGGATCCTGGCCAGCATCATGGTCGCGTTCGTGACCGGTTGCGGCGGGGATGATGCGGCGGAGGGCGAGTCGACCGCGACGCAGCCGCCGGCTCAGGGGGACCACAGCGGCCATGGCCACGCCGAAGCCATGTCATCGGCCTCGACGCCCGGCGACGAAGACGCCGAAACGGTCACGCCCTACCCGCTCGACACCTGTCTGGTGATGAGCGCGCCGCTCAACGCGATGGGAGGGGCACAACGGATCGAGTACGAGGGACAGGAGTGGAAATTCTGCTGCAAGGGCTGCATCGCCACCTTCAAGCAGGATCCCGAGAAATACCAAGCCAAGCTCGAGGCCGCGGTGGCCGAGCAGCAGGAGCAGTGAGCTCTCATGGGTCGGACGCACACATCGATGCCAGCGCGGGGTCACTGCCGGAGGACGGCAGCGCTGGCGCTGACGACGTCGATCCTGCTGGTCGCCGCTTGCGGTAGCGACCCGGTGGCGCAACGGATCGATGCCCGGCAACGGGGCCTGAGCGGTGGCCCGCTGCCGGCGGGTCCAACGGTGGCGGCGAGATCGGTGCCCGGCGCAGCCGCGTCGCAGCCGGCCTTCGATCCCGACGCAGGGATGGCAGCCGCCATCGCGTGGGCCGTGTCCCACAACCCGGGACTGCGCGTGGCGCTGGAGCGCTGGCGCGCCGCGGCATGGCAGGAGCCGGTGGCTGGCGCGATGCCCGACCCGCAGCTGACCCTGACCTGGTTCGTCGAGGAGATCGAGACCCGGACCGGCCCGCAGGAGGCGCAGCTGCGGTTCGCACAGCGCTTCCCCTGGTTCGGCAAACGCGATGCGCGCGCCGCTGTGGCCCGGGCCGCGGCGGAGGAGGCCTGGCTGCAGGTGATCGCCATGCGCAGCAAGCTGGCGCGCGAGGTGGCGTTGGCCTGGTTGGATCACGCCGAGCTCGGCGGTCGTCTGGCGCTGGTACGGACCAACCTCGCCTTGTTGCGCCGGCTCGAACCGGTGGTGCGCGAGGCCATGCGTACCGGCGCGGGCCAGGGCGATCTGCTGCGGCTGCAGGTCGAGATCGGCGTGCTCACCGATCAGGTGGCGCGGCTGGAGTCACGCCTGCGGCCGACCGCCGCCCGGCTGCGCGCGCTGCTGGCTCTGCCGCCCGGCTTCGCCCTGTCCCCGCCGGACCCGCCGGATCGCAGTGCGCCGCTGCCGGTCGCGCCCGATGCGCTCGCTGCGGCTCTGGCCGACGGCAATCCGGAGCTCGCGCGCCTGCGCGCCGCCGTCGAGACCGGAGCGCGCCGTATCGCATCCGCGCGGCGTGCAGGCTATCCGGATCTGACCCTGGGCGTGAGCTGGTTTCTCACCGGCGAAGCCGCCTACGCCGATCCACCGGACAGCGGCGAGGATCCACTCGCGCTGAGCCTGGGCATCGAGCTGCCGCTCTGGCGCGATCAGTACCGCGCGGCCGTGGCCCAGGCCCGGGCCGGTCGCCGCGGGGCGCGCGCTGCATTGCGTGATCGGGAACTGCAGCTGATGGCCGAGGCCGAGGATCTGCTCTTCGCGGCCGAAGACGCCGAGCGCCGCCGGCGGCTGCACGTGCAGACCCTGATCCCCCGGGCCGAGCAGGCGCTGGCGGTGACCCGTAGCAGCTACCGCGTCGGCGAGGCGAGCGTGCTCGATCTGATCGACCGGGAGCGTTCGCTGCTCGCCCTGCAGGAGGCCGAACTGCGCGCCCGCATCGCCCGCGCCAGCGCGGTGGCCGAACTGCGCGCACTCCTCGGAGGACCACAGCCATGAAGCGCCGCAGCCGCATCCTCATCGCCGCCGCCGTCGCCGCGGCCTGTTTGGCCGGGATCGGTCTCGGCGGCTATCTGCTCGGATCCCACGCGAGCGACGCGGACCCGTCGGCGGGCGCGGAGCACGCGCACGCGGATGGCGCGGCCGCCACCACGTGGACCTGTTCGATGCATCCGCAGATCCAGATGGAACAGCCGGGGCTGTGCCCGATCTGCAACATGGACCTGATCCCGCTCGCGGGCGACGACGGCGAGGACGCTGGACCGCGGACCCTGCGGCTGTCGCCGGCGGGCGCGGCGCTGGCCGATATCCGCACCGTGCCCGCTACGCGCCGGTACGTCGACCGGCAGGTGCGCCTTGCCGGCACGGTGGCCTACGACGAACGGCTGGTTGAATCGATCAGCGCCTGGGTCGGCGGGCGGATCGACCGGCTCTACGTCGACTACACCGGCGTGCCGGTGGCGGAGGGGGAGCATCTGTTCGAGCTCTACGCGCCGGAGCTGATCACCGCGCAGCAGGAGTTGCTGCAGGCCAGACGGCTGGTCGCCGGCGAGGCCGAAGAGGACGCCTTCCTGGCCCGCAGCAGCGACCAGGCGCTGACCGCGGCGCGCGAGAAGCTACGTCTGCTCGGGCTCGACGCCGAGCAGGTGGCGGCGATCGAGGAGGCGGGCGCGGTGCGCAACCGGGTGACCATCCGCGCCCCGGCCGGTGGCGTGGTCGTCGGCAAGCACGTCAAGGAGGGCGACTACGTCGAGGCCGGCAGCCCGGTGGTGACCATCGCTGATCTGAGCCAGGTCTGGCTGGAACTTGAGGCCTACGAGATCGACCTGCCGGCCCTGCGCTACGGCCAGCAGGTCCGCATACGCGCCGAGGCGCTGCCGGGCGAGACGCTCGACGGCCGGATCGTATTCCTCCATCCCGAGCTCGACACCCGCACGCGCACGGTTCGGGTGCGGGTCAACGTGCCCAATCCCGAGCGGCGTCTGCGCCCGGGCATGTTCGTCCGCGCCGAGGTGCTGGTCCAGTTGGGCGCCGGCGGCGCGGTGGTCGGCGACCCCGATCTGGCTGGCAAGTGGATCGGGCGGATGCATCCGTCGGTCATCCGCGATGCGCCGGGCACCTGCCCCGTCTGTGGCATGGAGCTGGTCCCGGCGGAGGAACTGGGGCTGGTCGATGCGCAGCTGCCGCCGCCGCCGCTGGTGGTGCCGGCCGCGGCGGTGCTGCCCACCGGCGAGCGCGCAGTGGTCTACGTCCGCCGTCCGGGCGACGAGCCCGTGTTCCAGGGGCGCGAGGTGGTGCTCGGCCCGCGTGCCGGCGAGCACTACATCATCGCATCCGGGCTGGAAGCCGGCGAGCAGGTGGTGGTGTCCGGTAATTTCAAGCTCGACGCGGAGCTGCAGATCAAGGCCAGGCCGAGCATGATGAGCCCGGCGACCACGGTCACGCTCTCCGGCGGTGTGGGCATGGATGATCCGCTCGCGCGCGCTCGCTCGGCCCGGCGCGCACGGCTACAGGTCGAAGCGACGCCGGCGATGCTCGCGGCGCTGGACCCGGTCCACGCCGCCTACCGCACGCTGCAGGAGGCGCTGGCGGGCGATGAATTCGAACGCGCCCAGAACGCCTACGCCGGGCTGGGGCAGGCGATCGACGGTGTCGATGCCACAGCGTTGACCGGCGAGGCCGGCGCACTGTGGGCCAGCGTGGCCGCCACACTGCGCGCGGCGATCGCGCGCGGGCGCGCGGCGCCGGATATCGCCACCGCGCGCCGGGTCTTCGCCGACGTTTCCGCGGCGATGATCGACCTGGTGCGCGGCATGGGTTCACCGGCGGATGCACCGCTTCACATCGCCTACTGCCCGATGGCCTTCGACGACCGCGGCGCCTCCTGGATCCAGGACGACCAGGAGATCGCCAATCCGTATTTCGGCAGCAGCATGCTGCGCTGCGGGGTGATCGAACTACGCGTGCCCGCAGCGCCGGCAGGCGTGGAGGGGGAGTAGATCATGGACCAGGGGCGATCACTGCTCGACGGCTTCTTCCGCTTCTGCCTCGACAACAAGCTGGTGGTGCTCCTGCTCACCCTCGCCGTGGCCGTCGCCGGTCTGGTATTTGCCCCCTTCGACTGGAATACCCGCGCGCTGCCGCGCGATCCGGTGGCGGTCGACGCCATCCCCGACATCGGCGAGAACCAACAGATCGTGTTCACCCGCTGGCCCGGGCGTAGCCCGCAGGATGTCGAGGATCAGATCACCTATCCGTTGACCACCGCGCTGCTCGGGGTGCCGCAGGTCGAGGACGTGCGCAGCCTGTCGATGTTCGGCTTCTCCTCGATCTACATCATTTTCGATGAGGACGCCGGCTTCTACTGGTCGCGCAGCCGCATCCTCGAGAAGCTCAACAGCCTGAGCGCCGACACCCTGCCCGACGGCGTCCAGCCGACGCTCGGGCCCGACGCCACCGCGCTGGGGCAGGTCTTCTGGTACACCCTCGAAGGACGCGACCCCGACGGCCGGCCCACCGGCGGCTGGGATCTCGATGAGTTGCGCTCGCTGCAGGATTGGACCGTACGCTACGCCCTGCAGGCGGCCGCGGGGGTGGCGGAGGTCGCCTCGGTCGGCGGTTTCGTGCGCGAATACCAGATCGATGTCGACCCCGATGCGCTTCAGGCCCACGGCGTCGACCTGCACCAGGTCTTCGCCGCGGTGCGGGGATCGAATATCGATGTCGGCGCGCGCACGATCGAAATCAGCAAGGCGGAATACGTCATTCGCAGCCGCGGGTTCATCGAATCGCCGCAGGACATCGCCGACACGGTGGTCACGGTGCGCGACGAGGTGCCGATCTACATCCGCAACCTGGCCACGGTGCACACCGGCCCGGCGTTGCGCCGCGGCGTGCTCGACAAGGGCGGGGCAGAGGCGGTCGGCGGGGTGGTGGTGGTGCGCCACGGCGCCAATCCGCTGCAGGCGATCAAGCACATCAAACAGGAGATCGCGCGCATCGCCCCGTCGCTGCCGCAGCGGGCGGTGATCGATTTCGATCGGGTCGACCGGCCGACGACGGAGGCCTTCGCCGCTGCGCAGGGCTTCGTCGCTTTCCGCGACGGCGCGCTGCACGAGCCGGCCTGGCGCGAATGGCTCGTGCATACCCCGCGGGAGCAATGGCCGGCATGGGCCACCCTGAGTCAGGTCACCGTGGTCCCGTTCTACGACCGCACCGGGCTGATCCACGAGACCCTGGGCACACTCGAAGAGGCGCTCACGCTGGAGATCCTGGTCACGGTGATCGTGGTCGTGTTGATGGTCATGCATCTGCGCTCGTCGCTGTTGATTTCGGGGCTGCTGCCGCTGGCGGTGCTGATGACCTTCATCGCGATGAAGGGCTTCGGGGTCGACGCCAACATCGTCGCGCTTTCGGGTATCGCCATCGCCATCGGCACGATGGTCGACATGGGGGTGGTGTTGTGCGAGAATATCCTTCGTCACCTCGACGCCGCAGACGAAGGCGCCGAGCGCAAGGAGGTGGTGTTCGCCGCGGTCAGCGAGGTCGGCGGCGCGGTGCTGACCGCGGTGCTGACCACGGTGATCAGCTTCCTGCCGGTGTTCGCGATGACCGGCAGCGAGGGTAAGCTGTTCACGCCCCTGGCCTACACCAAGACCTTCGCCCTGATCGCCTCGATCATCGTCGCCTTCACCATCATCCCGCCATTGGCGCACCTGCTTTTCGTCCGTCGCATCCCGGCGCGAGCGCTGCGCGTCGCCCTCGGCGTCCTGACCGTTCTCGCCGGTGTCGTCCTGGGCCTGGTCATCAGCTGGTGGCTCGCGCTGGCGGTCGTGGTGGCGGGGATCTACCACCTGGTGCGGGAGCTCGCCGGCGCGCACCTGAGCGCGGTGCTGCGGCGCCACGCCGCCCGGGCCTTCAACTATCTGCTCGCTCTGGCCCTCGCGCTGGTACTGGCGCAGGCCTGGCTGCCGCTGGGCCCGGCCGCGGGTCTGGCCAACCAGGTCTTCGTCATCGTGCTCATCGGTGGCCTGTTCGCCCTGTTCGCCCTGTTCCACCGCGTGTACGTCCCGCTGCTGCGCTTCTTCCTCGATCACAAGTGGGTGTTCGTGCCGCTACCGCTGCTGATCTGCGCCGCCGGGCTGTGGATCTGGCGCGGCATGGGGCGCGAGTTCATGCCCCCGCTCGACGAGGGCTCGTTCCTGCTCATGCCGACCACCATGACCCATGCCTCGATCGGCGAGGCGCGTGACGTGGTGGCCAAACAGGACATGGCGATCAGCGCGATCCCCGAGGTGGAGTCGGCCGTCGGCAAGATCGGCCGGGTGGAGAGCCCGCTCGACCCGGCGCCGATCTCGATGGTCGAGACGGTGATCACCTATCGCAGCGAGTACGCGCAGGACGCCGCTGGCCACCATCTGCGCTTCGCCTGGGACCAGAGCGCGGGGCAGTGGGTGCGCAAGCCGGGGATGGAGGACGAACCGCTGCCGCACGAGGGTGGCGAACTGCCGGCCACGGCGATCCTGCAGCCGGACCCGAAGGGCCGGGTGTACCGGCAATGGCGTCCGCACATCGCGGATCCGGACGACATCTGGGCCGCAATCCGCGACGCGGCGCGGATCCCCGGCACCACCACCGCGCCGAAACTCCAACCGATCGCGGCGCGGATCGTGATGCTCGCCACCGGCATGCGGGCCCCGATCGGGATCAAGGTCTTCGGGCCGGACCTGGAGACGATCGAGGGCTTCGGCCTGCGCCTGGAACAACTGCTCAAGGACGGCACGGTGGCGGGGATCGCGCCGGCCACCGTCTACGCCGAACGCGTAATCGGCAAGCCCTACCTCGAGATCGACCTCGACCGCCGTGCCGCAGCGCGCCACGGGATCCGGATCGCCGACGCGCAGCAGGCGATCCAGGTCGCCGTCGGCGGCATCCCGATCACCACCACCGTGGAGGGGCGCGAACGCTACGCGGTGCGGGTGCGCTATGCCCGTGAGCGCCGTGACAGCATCGAGGACCTGGAGCGGATCCTGATTCCCGGCGCTGGGGCGCGGCAGATCCCGCTGGGCCAGATTTCCGCGATCGACTACGTCCGCGGCCCGCAGGTGATCAAAAGCGAGGACACCCGCCTGGTGAGCTACGTCACCTTTGACATCCGCTCTGGCTACGCCGAGGTCGACGTGGTCGAGTCAGCGCAGGCCTATCTCGCCCGCCTGGAGGCCGCGGGCGAACTCGGGCGTCCGGAGGGGGCGCACTACGCCTTCGCCGGCAATTATGAGAACCAGTTGCGCGCGCGCCGGACCCTGTCCTGGACCGTGCCGCTGGCCCTGCTGCTGATCTTCCTCATCCTCTACCTCCAGTTCCGTTCGGTGGCCACCACCGTGCTGGTGTTCAGCGGGGTGTTCGTGGCCTGGGCCGGCGGTTTCATCATGCTGTGGCTCTACGGCCAGCCCTGGTTCCTCGACCTGAGCCTCGCCGGGCGCAACCTGCGCGACCTGTTCCAGATGGGACCGGTCAACCTCAGCGTGGCGGTGTGGGTCGGCTTCCTCGCGCTGTTCGGTATCGCCACCGACGACGGGGTCCTGTTCAGCACCTATATCCGCCAGCGGCTCGCGGCCGAGTGTCCCGCCGACCGGCAGGCGATCCGCGCGAGCATCGTCGCCGCCGCGGCCAAGCGCATCCGCCCGGCGCTGATGACCTCGGCGACCACCATCCTCGCGCTGATCCCCGTGCTCACCGCCACCGGCCGCGGCGCCGACGTGATGATCCCGATGGCCATCCCCACCTTCGGCGGAATGGTGGTGGTGATGGTCAGCGTGTTCGTGGTGCCGGTGTTCAGCGCCTGGATGGTCGAAGCCCGCCTACGCCTCACCGGCCGACGCGGAGCCTTGGGCCAGGAAGGAAAGACGGCCGCGGAGGCGATGGCTAGCGGCTGACCGGTCCCCGGCCGGTTCCGGTGGCGGTGGAGAGGCGGCACCACGCAGCAATAGGGCTTCTATCAGAGGGGGCAGCGCCCCCTCTGATAGAAGCCCTATCGTTGGCGCTTGCTCAACAGGATGATGTCGCGCAGCTGTTCGGCGTTGGCGGCCTGGTTCCAGCGCTTCTGGAAGTCCTCGGCCTGGACGATGTGGGCGATGGCCATCAGCACCCGCAAATGGAAATTGCGTTCATCGGCCGAGCCGATGAGCACGAAGGCGATGTGGACCGGGGGATGCAGTTCGTCGAACACTGCGCCTTCGCGGCAGCGGACCAGCGCCACCTCGAACACGCCGTCGCCCTCGACCACGATGTGCGGCACGGCCAGACCGGGGCTGATGACGGTGTTGGACTCGGCCTCGCGTGCGAGCAGCAGCTGGCGGATCCGTTCGGGTTCGAGGCCGAGGTTGGGGCTCATGGCCCCGGCAACGCGGGTGAACAGCTCGTGGATGTCGATCCGCTGGGGGATGTCGAGCACCGGCGCGCGGCGGACCAGCTCATCGAGGCGATCGGTCTCGATCTCGTCGCGCGCGAGGCTGAGGTGGACCAGCTCGTCTTCGATCCCGCTACGGCCGATCTGGCGCGAGAGGATGGACTTGACCATGAACACCACCGCCGATTCGCGTTGGATCCGGTGTTGGACGTAGACCAGATACCACAGGCTGGCGGCGGCGATGAAACCGCCGGTGATCAGCAGGGGCACGGTGCCCATCTCGGCGATCAGGAAGACGTAGAGCACGATCGCGACGAGCGGACGCCAGGGGTGCAGGGGAGCGAGGTAGGTCGGGCGGTAGCCTTCGATCCGTGCACGGCGCATGACCAGCACGGCGATGTTGACCAGGGTCAGCGAGATCAGCAGCATGGTCGAGGCGGTCTTGACGAGGTCCTCGACACTGAGCAGGGCGATGACCAGCGACATCAGCAGGCCGGTGGTCAACACCGCGATGTGGGGGGTACCGAAGCGCCGGCTGGTGCGGGCGAAGAAGGCCGGTAGCAGGCCGTCACGACTCATGGCCATCGGCGAGCGCGAGGCGGAGAGGATGCCGGCGTTGCCGGTGGTGGCGTAGGCCAGCAGCGCCCCGATGCCCATCAGGATCGCGCCGATGGGACCGAGCACGGCCTCGGCACCATCGGTGATCGGACGAAGGCTGCCGGCCAGACGAGGACCGTCGAGCACGCCGACGGTGACCAGCGCCACGCCGACGTAGAGCGTCAACACCACGGTAAAGGCGAGAAACATGCCCCGTGGCAGGTTGCGCGCCGGATCGCGGACCTCCTCGGCGACATCGACGACCTTGGTCAATCCGCCGAAAGAGACGAAGACCATGCCGGTCACGGCCAGGAAGCCCTGCCAGTCGGCGGTCAGGAATGGGGTGTAGCGCTGAGGCGCGAGTCCGGGCGCAGCGGCCAGCGCGTAGACCAGCAGGATTGCGATCAACGCCAGCACCAGCAGCCCCTGGATGCGGCCGACGCCCTTGACGCTGAGACAGTTGAGACCGGTGAACAGGATGCATGCCCCGATGGCGGTGCCCTTGATGGTCCAGATGCCTGCATCGGGAAGGATGAGCGCGACCAGCGTGCCCAGGCCGAGCAGCGCGAAGGCCGCCTTGTAGCCGATGGCGCACCAGTTGATCAGCCCGGCGACGGTGCCGAGCAGGCCGCCGAGGCTGCGTTCGACGAAGTAGTAGCTGCCGGCCGAGCGCGGCATGGCGGTGGCCAACTCGGCCTGGGAGAGCATCGTCGGGATGCAGAGCAGGCCGGCGAGAGCGTAGGCGAGGATCATCGCCGGACCGACCTCGGCGAAGGCGAGCCCGGGCAGCACGAACAGCCCCGAGGAGATCATCGAGCCGGCGGCGACGGCGAACACGCCCCACATGCCCAGCTGCTTGCCCAGTTCGCCCTCGTTGCCGGCCATCTGCGCCTCCCTT
>JBEPXK010000093.1:0-10428 GCA_041641915.1 Planctomycetota bacterium | reverse complement strand
AACACCGAACGCGACCGCCTGCTCGCGGCCGAAAACATCCGTGCCGCGCTCGAGGCCGCACGGCTCGACCAGCAACCGCCTTTCGCCAGTAGCCGCCAGCCGGTCAGCCTGCTGCGCAGCCGGGTCCAGGTACAGACCTCGCCCGACAGCTGGATGTTGCGGGTCTCGCTGCGCGACGAGCGTGCGCAATACGCCCGCGAGGCGCTCGAGGCGCTGATCGACGCCTACCGCAGCAACCGCGCCGCGATCCAACGCGAGCGCGCCGCGTCCGCCGCGGCGCACCTCGAAGCCCACCTCGCCGCGGCGCGCGAGGAACTGGACGCCATGCGCGCAGCGGTGCGCGCATATCAGCTCGAACACGATCTGGTCACGCTCGATCCAGAGGACAACCGCCATGCCCGGCGCCTCGCCGAGCTGTTGCCGCAACTGACCCGCCTCGAACAACAGCTGTTCACGGCCGAGCTGCTCGCCGAGCGCGCGGCCGCGCTACGCGAGCGCGAAAGCCAGGATGACGCGAACGCCGCACACGCCTGGCTCAGCCTGCCGGGCGTGGCCGAGGATCCGCTGGTGCGCGAGTTGCACCGCGAGCTGCTCGCGGCCGAAGGCGAACGCGCCACGCTGGCGGTGACCTACAAGCAGGCCCACCCCCGCCTGCGTCAGGCCGACGGCCAGCTGGCGATCATCCGCGACCAGCTGCTGACGGCCGTCGAACGGGTGGTCGCCGGCCTCGACAGCACCCGCGAGACGCTGCGGCGCCAGGTCGCCGAGCTCGAGCGCCGTGTCGCGGCGGAGCGAGCCCAGCTCGCCGCCTACCGCAGCCATCTGATCGAGCTGAGCCTGCTGCGCGAACGCCAGGAGGACCAGCGCGAGCTGATGCGCGAGCTCGACCAGCAGCGCCGCCGCCAGGTCATCGCCGGGCAGATGGTGCCACCGGTGCTCGAGGTGCTCGACCCAGCCTTCGTCAGCCCCTATCCGGTCAACCGCCACACCCGGCTGTTCCTCGGCGCCGGCCTGTTCCTCGGTCTGATCGCCGGCGTCATCGCCGCGCTGCTGGCCGAAGCCGTCGACCCGCGGGTGCGCAACCGCGACGACCTCGCGCGGCTCGCCGGCCGCGACGTGGAGGTGGGGGTGCCGGCCAAGCGGGCGCTGCGCTATCGTCCGCGCAAGCCGTGGATCCCGGCCCAGGCGGCGCAGGACGAATCCTTCGCCTGGTTGAGCACCGCGATCATGTTGCGCCATCGCCAGGCCGATCGCGGCGGCGGGTGCATCGTGGTCGTGTCCTCGCCGAGCGCTGGCGACGGCAAGACCACGGTCGCGGCGCACCTCGCCCTGGCCGCGGCCAAGGCGCGCCACCGCACGCTGCTGATCGACGCCGACTTCCGTCATCCGGCGCTGCACCGCCGCTTCGATCTCAAGCGTCAACGTGGCTTCAGCTTCCTGCTCGCCGGCGACGACGACATCGCGCCCGAACGCCATGTGGTCGATCAGCTCGATGTGCTGCCGCTCGGCGCTTCCAGCGGTAACGCCCAGGCCTTGCTGCACGAAGACCGCCTGGCCGAGAGCCTGGAGCAATGGACGGGCGAATACGACCTGATCATCTTCGACACCGCCCCGCTGGCGCTGGTCAGCGACGCGGTGGTGCTCGCCAGTCTCGCCGACGAACTGCTGCTGGTGGTCCGGCGCGACCGCACCAGCCGCGCGGCGGTGCGCGAGGTGGTCGAACGCCTGGGCGAACACGGGACCGAACCGCGGATCGTGTACAACGGCGAGGCGCGCAGCAGGAGGGCCACCTATGCCTGAACTCCGAGCCCGCCCACCCGGCCGCTGCGCCGGTCGCCGACCCACCACCGCCCAGGGAGGGGCCGCCATGTCCGCCATCCTCGCTCCCATCTGCCGTGCGCCGCTACTGGCCGCGGTCCTGCTGCTGACCCTCGTCGGTGCGCCGTCGGCTGCCGAGCAGGACCAGCGCGCCGAACGCGGCACCTATCGCCTCTATCCGGGCGATCTGGTCGCCGTCAGCGTCTACGGCCACGACGATCTCTCGACCGAGTTGCGCGTGCCCGCCTCCGGTCCGGTGACCTTTCCGCTGATCGGCGAGATCAACGCGGTTGCCGGGCTCGAACGCGATGCCTTCGCCGCGCGGATCCGCGAAGCGCTCGAGCGCGACTACCTCCACCACGCCGCGGTCACCGTGACCGTGCGCGCATTCGCGCCGCGGCGGGTGTTCGTGATGGGGCGGGTGGCCAGACCCGGAGCGGTCGAGCTCTCGCCCTTCGTGTCGCTGACCGCCAACCAGGCCATCGGCCAGGCCGGCGGTTTCCGCGACGACGCCAACCGCGCCGCGACGGTGGTGTTGCGCGGCGATGTCGAGCAGCCCGGCCAGCGTCAGGCCCTGCCGGTGCCACGGATCGATCCCGCCGGTCGCGGGCGGGCGGTGGTGCTGCAGCCCGGCGACCTGTTGTTGGTGCCACGGCTCGATCGGGTCTACGTGCTCGGCGCGGTCGCGCGGTCGGGGGCGGTCGATCTGCCCTCCGACGAGCAGCTGACGGTGTCCAAGGCGATCAGCCTCGCCGGCGGCTTCACCCGCTTCGCGCGGCAGGACGCCGTCCAGATCCTGCGCGCCGGCACCGAATCCGAGTCGATCGATGTCGGCGCGCTGCTCTCCGGCAAGCAGGATGCCCGCGATCCCGTACTTCAACCGGGCGACACGGTGTCGGTCCCCGAGAGCCGGTTCTGATCCCGGCCGCAGCGACCACGGTCGACAAGGAGCAGCAGTGGAAGGTCTCGGCCGACGCGTGATCCGCGGCTCGGCGTGGATGGGCGGCTCGGTGCTCTGCACCCGCGCCGTCAGCCTCGCCGGCCGGCTGCTGGTGCTCGCAGCGCTGCTCGGGCCCGAGCAGATGGGCGTGTTCGGCGTCGCCGCCCTGGCCACCGCTGCCCTGGACAGCGTCTCGCGTCTGGGCATCGATCAGGCGCTGATCCGCCACGAGCACGACATCGACGCCCTGATCGACACCGCCTGGGTGCTGCAGCTGGTGCGCGGACTGTTGCTCGGCGGGGGTCTGTTCCTCGCCGCCGGTGCGATCGCCGACTTCTTCAACGCACCGGAGGCGCGCGCTCCCCTGCGTGCCCTGGCCTGCGCGCCACTGCTGCTGGGCCTGCGCAACACCGCGATGGTCGCGCTCAATCGCGAGCTGCGCTTCGGGATCATCTTCGGCTACGAGACCGGCGCGGTGCTGCTCGAGACCGTTGTCGCCATCGCCTACGCCCTGGTCTGGCCCACCGCCTGGGCCCTGGTTGTCGGCCGGCTCGCGGCGGCGATCTACCAGTGCGGTTATTCCTACGTGGTGGTGCGGCGTTGGCCGCGCGTCGCCTTCTCCGGCCCCGCCTGCCGCGCGATCTTCGCCTTCAGCGCCTGGGTCCTGGTCTCGGCCGTGCTGACGATGATTCTCGTGCGTGGCGGCGACGTGGTCATCGGCGCGCTGTTGCCGCTGACGGTGCTCGCGCATTACCAGCTCGCCTATCAGATGGCCTCGATGCCTGCGCGCGAGGTCACCCGCGCGCTGAACACGGTGTTGCTGCCGGCCTACAGCAGCGTGCAGCGCGATCGGCCGCGCCTGGCCCGCACCTACCTCGCCAGCTCCGGCGCGTTGTGGGCGATCCTCGGCCTCGGCGCCTGCCTCACGGTCGCTGGCGGCGGACCGCTGGTCCACCTCGCGCTCGGCACCGAATGGCACCCGATGATCGCCTTCATTCCGGGGCTGGTGGTGGTCGGCTGCGGTCGTGCCTTCGGCGCCAACGCCAACACCCTCTACCAGGCCATCGGTCGCCCGGCGCTGACGGTGGTCTTCCAGGTCGGGATGGCGGTGGCGCTGGGGCTGCTGCTGCTCGCGCTCGGCGGCGAGGGCGGCGAGGGCGTGGTCCTGGCCCTGGCGATCACCAGCGCGGCGAGCGTGCTCGCGCGCATGGTCCACATCCGCTCGTTGCTGGCGATCGGCTGGGCGCGGCTGCTGACCACCCTCGGCGCGCCGGTGGCTGCGGCTCTGCTGGCGGTCTTCGCCGCGCAGGCGCTGACCCCGGATCCGCTCGCGAGTGCCGCTACCGCGCTGGTGGTGGCGCTGGGCGTGGCCGCGGTGGTCTACATCGCCGCCCTGCTGATCTGGGAATGGAGCGCCGGCGCCGGTCCCCTGCACCACCTGCGTGCGATGTGGGTCGGGCGCATGGCCGGGCCGCCCCGCGAGGAGGCGCCATGCTGATCGAACTCCACGGCGGCGGCTTCCACAACAAGGGTGCGCAGTTGATGCTGTTCACCGCCCGCGAGCAGTTGCGCGAGCGCCTCGGCGCTGACTGTTGTGTCGAGAGCGAGCGCAACCACCCCGCCGCGGACTGCGCCCGCTCCGGCCTGCTGCGCCTGTTCCCGCCCGCGCCGATCGAACGCGCGCGTCAACAGAGCCGGATGCTGCGGATCTCCGCCGCCGCCGGCCACTGGCTGCCGCGCTGCGCGCTGCACGCGGCCGGTCTGGTCCGACGGCAGGATCCGACCGCGCTGGTCGACATCTCCGGCTTCGCCTTCGGCGACGCCGGCCCGCCGCGGATTGTGCGTAATTTCTCGCAGCGGTGCGCCCACTACGCCGCCACCGGCCGGCCGGTGATCCTGCTGCCGCAGATGTTCGGCCCGTTCTCCGACCCGCAGGAGCGCGCGGCGATGCGCCGGGTTTTGCGCTGCGCGACGCTGGTCTGCCCGCGCGATCCGGTCTCGCATGATCATCTGCGCGCGCTCGGCGTGCCCGGGGCGCGCCTGCGCCCCGGGCCGGATATCACCATCAACGACCTCCACCGCGCGGTGGCCGCGCCGGTGGCGCCGGCCGCGCCCTATGCCTGCCTGGTGGTCAACAAGCAGATCCTCAACCATCGCGCCGACGAGTGGGGTGGCGCCGCGGGCTACATCGCCCGTCTCGCCGCCGCCGGGCGCCATCTGCGCGCGCAGGGGCTGCAGCTCTCGGTGGTGATCCACGCCGGCGGCGGGCAGGACCAACCGCTGGCCGAACGGCTGGTCGCCGAGCTGGGCCCGGCCAGCAGTACCTTCACCGACGCGGATCCGCGGGTGCTCAAACGGCACATCGCCGGGGCGCGGATCCTGGTCGGCTCCCGCTTCCACGCCGTGCTCGCCGCGCTGTCCACCGGGGTGCCGGCGTTGGTGATCGGTTGGGCGCACAAGTACGAGGCCATCCTCGCCGACTTCGGTCACCCGGAATGGATCCATCCTGCCGCCGCCGGGCCGGAGCACCTGACCGGGCTGATCGACGCGGTGCTCGCGCGTCGCGATACCGCCACCGGGCTCTGCGCGCGCTCCGCGGCGATGCAGCGCGAACTCGCGGCGCTCTGGTTTGAGGTCGCCACCATCCTGCGCCGGGGAGCGGTACGATGAGCATCGCGGTGATCATGCCCTGTCACAACGCCGCGCAGTGGGTCGGCCGCGCGCTGCGCAGCGTCGCGGCGCAGGAACACGCGCCCGACGAGGTGTTCGAGATCGACGACGCCTCGAACGACGACTCCGCCGCCATCGCCGCCGACACCGGGGTGCCGACCCAGATCCTGCAAACCGCCCACGGCAACGGCGCCGCCGCGCGCAACAGCGGCATCGCCGTGGCGCGCAGCGACTGGATCGCCTTCCTCGATTCCGACGACTACTGGCGACCACGCCACCTGGCCCAGGCGATCGAGAGCTTCGGCAGCGACGATGTCGGCTACATGGCCCAGCGCCATGTCGTCAGCGTCGAGGGCGAGGAGCGCCCGGTGCCGGTGCCCTTCCCGGTCGCGGCGCCGCGCACGGGTATCGACGCCGGCACCTTCCTCGCCTGGTTCGCTGGCACCTCGGCATTCTACATGTCCGCGACGGTGGTGCGGCGCGACCGGCTCGAAGCGGTCGGCCGCCTCGACCCGGCGCAGAAGCGGCGCCACGACATCGACATGTGGCTGCGGCTGATCGCCGGGCGGACCTGGTCCTTCGATCCACGTGCGACCAGCGTCTACCAGCTCGACACGCCAGGCAGCATCAGCAGCGCGCTGGCCGACCGCGAGCTGTGGTTCCTGCGCGCGCTGATCCGCAACCGCACGGCCTACGCCGAGCACGGCATGGACGCGCTGATCCGCGCCGCGGCCCGGCGCGCGCTATCCAAAGCGTTGACCTTCGGCGACAGAGACGAACGCGCCGCGGCCTACGCCGAGGCGCTACCGCAACTACCGTCAGGCCAGCGGGCGCTGTTCCGTCTCATGCGCTGCAGCCCGGCGACCTATCGCCTGCTCAACCGCCTGCGCCACGGAGGTGGATGATGTTCCCGCCTGCGACGGTGCATCTGATTGAGCCCAATCCCGACGGTCACCGTGCCTGGTTCGTGCGTTGGCTGCTCAGCGATCCGCCCGGCGACCGGCAGTGGGTACTGCACACCACGCGCGCCGCGGCGCGGCATCCGGCGCTGCGCGCGTTGTTGGCGCAGCGGCCGGCGGGCTTGCGCGTGTCCTGGATCACCGTGCCCCCGGCCGGGGATCCGGCCAACCCGCTGGCCTTGTTACGGCATCACCTGCGCCGCGCGCGTGCCTACCGCCGTGCCCTGCGTCCGGTGCGCCACCGCGCCGATCAGGTGGTGTTCATCCCCTACGTCGACGACGTCCTCTTCGGCCTCGCGCCGCTGCGCCGGCCCTTCGGGGCCAACACCCTGATCGCGTTGGGCATGCGCGGCGACTGGGAGCCGCCGCCGGCGGGCCTCGCGCGTCGGGCGCGGCTGGTACGCGCCCTGCGGCGTCGGGCGCTGCTGCGTTTGATCGCCGCGCCCGGTTGCGGACGTTACCTGAGCAACCAACCGCCGTTGGTGCGGCTGATCGCGCGCGCGCGCCCGGCGCTCGCGCCCAAGCTGGTCGCCTACGGTGATCCGGCGCCCAGCCCGCCAGCGGTCGATCGGGTGCAGGCGCGCGGCAAGGCCGGTTGTGCCCCCGGCCAGCGCCTGCTGCTCTATTTCGGACCCTTGGCCCGGCGCAAGGGTCTGGCCGAGTTGATCGCGTTGGTCGCGCACCGCGACTGGCATCCGGATCACAAGGTGCTGCTCGCCGGGCCGATGACGCCCGACGCCGAGGCGCTGCTCGCCGGCACCGCCGCTGCCCAGGCCCGGGCCGCGGGCGTGCTCGAGCTACACGCAGGCGTGGTCCCGGAGCAGGAGGCAGCCGCGCTGATGGCCGCGGCCGACGCGGTGTGGGTGGCCTACCGTGGCCATCACGGCATGTCCGGCGTGCTGGTCCAGGCCGGCGCCCACGCCCGCGCGGTGGTCGCCTGCCCCGAAGGCCTGATCGGGTGGTACGCGCGGCGCCACCGCCTGGGCTGGATCCACGATCCGGCCGAACCGATCGATGCGCGGGTGCGGGCGTTGAACGCCTTCCTCGCCGACGACGCGCGGCGCCGCGCCTGCGGGCAGCGGGCGCGAGACTGCTTCGCCGGGCACACCGTTCCCGCCTTCGTCGCCCGGGTGCGCGCCCAGTTGTGGCCGGAGGTGGCATGACCAGCGCAGCGACCCTCTCCCGACACGATGCGCAGCGTGCGACCGCCCACCCGCTGATCGACAGTCTGGGCCTGGGCGCGCTCGCGGTGTTCACCGCCGCCCCGGCACTGCTCAACCTGCTCGGGGTGTGGTTCGCCGACGGCCGCAGCTTCACCATCGTCTTTGGCGGTACGCTGCTGCTGCTCGCGGCCATGGGTTTGATGCTCGCCGTGGGTGGCGTGGCCTTCCGCGCGCTCGCGGCGCTGCGCGGGCCTGCGCTGATCGCGGTCGCCTGCGCGGCGGTGTTCTGGTGCGGCTACCTGCTCGTCGCCGTGCTCCGGCCCGCCGGCGGCGGGACCATGCGCACGATGCCGGTCTACGCCCTGCTGTGGAACATCGGGCCACTGCTGTTTCTCATCGGCGTGCATCACCGCATCGACCATCGCCGTCTGCTCGGCGCCCTGGTGCTGGTCGCCGCGGCCTACGTCTGGGGCCTGGCCGGGCACTATCTCACCCGTGGCGGATATTACCACGGCGGGCGCTGGCATCCGGGTCAGTCCTTGGAGGCGATCCGCGCCGCGCGCCACGCCGCGATCGCGGTCTGGGTCTGCTTCGCCGGGCTGATCGGCGGGCGCGAACATCTCTCCGCTCCGCTGCGCTGGCTCGCCGTCGGCACCCTGCCACCCGCCGCCCTGATCATGGTGGTGGCCAACGCCCGCGGGCCCTGGGTCGCGCTCGGCGCGGTGCTGCTGTTCACCGGCCCGGTGTGGCTGCGCCAGCTCGGAGTCCAGGTCTCGCGGCGTGCGGTGCTCGGCGTGGCGTTGATCGTGGTGCTCGCGGCGATCGTCGGCTTCGTGCTGTGGCACATGGCGGGTGTGCGCTCCGACTTCGAACGGCTGGTCTCGCTCACCGCCGACGGCGGTAGCGCGATGCAGCGCGTCAGCCTCAACCGCCAGTGGCTGGCGATCGTCGACGTCGATCCGGCGCTGCTGGTCACCGGTGCCGGCTACGGCCATGGCCTGTATTATCCGCACAACATCGTGGTCGAGGCGCTGGTCGCCGGCGGCGTGCCGCTGTTGGCGAGCCTGCTCGGATTCTGCGTGGCTGTCGCGGTGCGCGGTGCGCGCACCGCCGGCCAGGATCCAGCGGCGCTGTGCTACCTCGGCCTGTTCGTCATCGGTCTGGTGGGCGCCCAGTTCAGCGGCGCGATCGCGACCGAGATGCTGGTCTGGCTCGGTGGCATGCTCGCCGTGCTCCATCGCCCGGCGGCCACCGGTGCGGTGGCACCGATGGGAGCGCCGCGATGAGACGCACCGTCTACTGCTCGCAGTTCTTCGCCCATTATCGCGTGGCCGTGCTCGAACGGTTGCTCGCCGAGAAGCGGATCGATTTCTGGATGGCCAGCGAGCCGGACAGCAGCCGGATCCAGCCGAGCATCGCCTCGTGGGATCCGACGCCGACCGGGCGTTTCGTGCCGCTGCGCATGCGCCGGCTACCGCACGGACTGTGGTGGCAGGCGGGATCCTGGCGCCTCGCGCTCTCGCCCACGGTGGCCAACCTGATCTTCGTCGCCGACACGCATTTCCTCAGCACCTGGATTGCGGCGTTGCTCGCGCGGCTGAGCGGCAAGCGGGTGTTCTTCTGGGCCCACGGCTGGCGCCACCGCCCGCGGGGGGTCACCGGCCTGCTGCGCAAGGTCTACTTCCGCCTCGCCACCGCGGTGCTGCTTTACGGCCGCCGTGCGCACCACCTCGCCCGCCTGCAGGGTTTTCCGCCGCGGCGCCTGCACGTGATCTACAACGCGCTCGACTACCCCGCACAGCAACAGGCCCGCGAGCGGATCGGCGAAGCCGATTGTCGCGCGCTGCGCACCGAGCTGTTCGGCGATCCGGAGGCCCGGGTGGTGATCTGCACCACCCGGCTGACGCCGCAACGGCGGCTCGACCAGTTGCTCGCCGCCGCCGCGCGGCTCGAGCATCCGCCGTGCATCCTGCTCGTCGGCGACGGCCCGGAACGCGCGGCGCTCGCGGCCCAGGCGCAGGCCTCGGGCCTCGCGGTCCATTTCTACGGCGCCTGCTACGACGAGCAGCGCCTCGGCGAGCTGATCATGGCCGCGCGTGCCTGCGTCGCGCCGGGCAAGGTCGGCCTGACCGCGATGCACGCCCTGGCCTTCGGCGTACCGGTGATCACCCACGCCGACGGCGACGACCAGATGCCCGAGTGGGAGGCGATCGTCCCCGGTCGCACCGGCGAGCTGTTTCCCCGCGGCGACCTCGACGCGCTGGCCGCGGCGATCGACCGCTGGTGCGGCGCCGGGGTCGATCGCGCAACGGTGCGCCGCGACTGCATCGCGGTCATCGAGCGCTTCTACAACCCGGCGAACCAGGCCCGCTGCATCGTCCGCGCCCTCGCGGGCGAGGACCCCGAACCGGTCCCCGGCCCGCGGATCCAGAGCCGGGAACTGGACTGAGCTCACGCGCCGGTTGCGATCAGGGCGAAGCCGCCGCAGCGGCGTCATCCCATCGGCAGGGTCACCGTCAACGGCGCCGTGTCTGGCGCGGTCACAGGAATATGCACGCCATCGCCAGCGGTGGCCGCGAAGGCGACCTCGCGCCGCTGAAGGCCATGGGCGACCGGCAGCGCGCGGCGGCCGGCGCCGGGATCGAACATGGCCTACGACGGCAACGGCAATCTGGTCAGCCATAGCGATCCGCTCCAGCACGCCACCACCTGGACCAATGACGATCTCGATCGCCGCATCACCCAAGATGCTTCCTTCAGAGGGGGCGCTGCCCCCTCGCGCCTTCGGCGCACACCCCCCCGGCCTCGGTCGCCCTTCGCCAGCTTCGCTGGCGTTTCCGCCGGGCCGGCGGCCCATTTTCGGCGGAAAACAGGGCTC
>JBEPXK010000092.1:0-10439 GCA_041641915.1 Planctomycetota bacterium | reverse complement strand
CGCCGCCGGATCCGGCGACCCGTGTCCACAACATCGGACCGGATCGCTACGCCGGCACGGCCGACGGTGCCGCGTGCCATTATCTGGGCGCCCAGCTCCCCGAACCGGACGCCGCAGGCACGTGGCAACTGCAGCACGCCGGCGACCTGCAACTGGCGGTGGCAGAACGCAGCACTGCAACCCCGGTCCGGGTGCAAACCCCGCGGGCCACCTTCGAGGTCGTCGGCACGCGCTTCGACGTCCACCACGGCGACCACTGGACCCGCCTGGCGGTGCACGATGGCCGCGTGCGGGCGCACGTCGACGGCACCCACGACACCCCCATCGATGCGGGGCGCTGGTGGCGGATCGATGCCACGGGCGCGATCGACGCCGGCACCTTGCTCGATGACGACCCTGCCGCGCTGTTCGATCTGCGTCAGTCCCCCGTCGCCCACTACCCCAACCGCGGCGATCTCGCCGCAGCCGCCGACCTGCTCCCGCGCCTGCACGACCCCATGCGGACCGCCGGCGGCCTGGTGCTGAGCGAGGACGGCTATCTGCATACTCGCGAACCCCTGCGCTTCGCCTGCACGGGGCGGGGCCCGGGCATCAAGACGATCACCGCCTGGATGCACGTCCACGATCTCGCCGCTGCCCCCGATACCGCCCTGCGCCTGTACTCGCTCGCCGAAGACCTGCCGCGGCAAGAGGATATACCGAAGGTGTGGACCATCTCCCCGGCTGCCTTCGCGACCGCCGGCATCGGTCCTGGCGATGTGGTCCACATCGCCCTGGTTCCCCACCAGGGTCGCCTCGTGATCCTCCTCGACGGCAAGGTGGTGGCCTACCTGCCCCCGGACCTGCTCCCGCCCGCGGACGGCACACCCCGGTATCTCATCATCGCGCCAACGCACCTGCCACCGGGTGTTCAGGCACCGCGTTGGCTGCGTTGCGCCTTCTACGAGCGCGTCTTCACCGACGCCGACATCGCCGCCCAGATCGCCGCCGGCCCGGATGGGCTGGTCAGCTGGATCGAGTAGCGCGCACGTAACTACGCAGGGGCTTCGCCCTTGCAGTCCATTCGCAAGCGAATGGACCTTTCGCCCCGGAGCCCCGTTCGGGCCCGGATGGCAGGGCACGCCCCGCGCTGATCACGGCCGGAATCGGCCGTGATCACGGGCTCATCTGTGTGACACGTCGGAGGACGGGCGCTACCGCCCACCGTCACAGGCATCGGGCAGTCTCCAAGGACCCTCAAGGAGAAGCCCACATGCCCTATCGCTCACGTTCTCGCGCCTGGATGCTGGCACTCGTCGTCGGTCTCGGTGTCGCCGTTGCTGCCGTCGCTTTGACGCGGCGCCACGATGTGCCCGACAGCACGCCGAAGCCAGCGAGCGCAACGCAACCTCCGTCGGCCCAGCCCGTGACGCCTCCCGCAGCCGGGCTGACACCTGACCCACGGGGCAGCGACGCGCTCCCCACGCCCTCCAGCGCAGAGCAGGACGAGCGGGCCTCCGCGCCATCACTGCCGGTGCACCTGGCGCCGCAGTGGCCGCGCGCCCGCGTGGTCGAACGCGAGGAGAAGCCGGTCCGCAGCATCAACGATGTGCTGCACCTGCCGTCGGCGGTCGCCGGCAAGGCCGACCTCGCCCGGGAGCAGAACGAAGCGGTCGTCACCGAACAGACCATTGTCGAAAGCCCCTACCACGACCGGCCGATCGCTACCGAGTCCGTCCTGGCTCGCAAGCCGGACGGCGCGTCACGCCTGCTTTTCACCCATGCCATGGTCGCCGACCGCGTCCTCGTGCGTCTGCGTGACGACGCTGATCGCGCGCAGTTGGAGCGCAGCGCCGCGCGTCACGGCGCGCGCGTGGAGCGGGCGCTGCGCACGCTCACCGGCAAGACCTTCACCGTCAGCCTGCAGGGCCGCGGCGTCCAGGCCGTACGCAGGGCGGTGGCCGCCTTCCGGCACGAGGCACAGACGGTCGCCATCGCCGAGCCCGATCAGATCGTGCACGCCATCGGCATCCCCGACGACCCGGATCTCGCGCAATGCTGGGGCCTGAACAACACCGGGCAGGACGGCGGTACCGCCGATGCGGACATCGACGCGCCCGAGGCGTGGGACATCACCACCGGCTCGCACGATGTCGTCGTGGCGGTCATCGACACCGGTGTCGACTACACCCATCCGGACCTGGCTGCCAACATGTGGACCAACACCGGCGAGATCGCTGGCAACAACGCCGACGACGACGGCAACGGCTACATCGACGACGTACACGGCTACGATTTCGCGAATGGCGACGGTGACCCGATGGACGACCACTTCCACGGTACCCACTGCGCCGGCACCATTGCCGCCGTGGGCGACAACGGCATCGGCGTGGCGGGCGTCGCCTGGCACGCCCAGATCATGGCGCTGAAATTCCTGACGGCTGGAGGCTCAGGCACCCTGACCGACGCCATCGAAGCAGTCGACTACGCCACCGCCAACGGTGCGCACCTGACCTCCAACTCCTGGGGTGGCTCTGGATTCTCGCAACTGCTCCATGACAGCATCGCCGCGAATGCCCGCCCGTTCATCGCGGCCGCCGGGAACTCCAGCCAGGACAACGACGCGAACGGTCACTACCCATCGAGCTACGAGTGCGACAACGTCATCGCTGTCGCTGCCAGCGATCGCAACGATGCGCTATCAGAATTCTCCTGCTACGGCGCCACGAGCGTCGATCTGGCAGCACCCGGCACCGACATCTACAGCACCTATCCGACCTACGAGACCGACGCCATCGCCGACCGTGGGGAGAACACCTACTACGAGACCATCAGCGGCACCTCCATGGCCACCCCGCATGTCGCGGGTGCCTGCGTCCTGCTGATGAGCGAGTTCCAGGACTGGAACGCGGCGCAGTTACGCCAGTTCCTCATGGCCACCGTCGATCCCATCGCCTCGCTCGACGGCGTCGTCGCCTCGGGCGGACGGCTGAACGTCCACAACGCCTTGACCGCGCTGAGCAATCCCCTGGTGATCGCCGGGCACCCGACCATCACCGCCAACGACGAATTCGAGAAGAACGACATCGTGCAACCCGGCGAGACCGTGTCGATCACCCTGCCGGTCGCCAATGTCGGCACCGTCGACAGTACCACCGTGCGCGTGGAACTGGTCAGCAGCGACGGCGACATCGTCCTGACCGATGATGAGTACGAGGTGGCCAGCATCGATGCCCAGAGCGTGGTCGCAGCCGCTCCCTTCACCATCACCCTGCCGACCGACCTCGACACACCACACGACGCCGCGGCGACCCTCCGGATACGCCACGATGGAACCGTGGTCGCCGAGGTACCGATCGCCTTCCCGGTCTATTCGCTGCGCACCGTGACCGGAACCATCGTCAACCGCGACACCGCCGAACCCGTGCCCGCAACGCTGGTCCGCGGCTACGGCGAGGTTGAGACAAGCTGCTACTCGGATGGCGATGGCACCTACCGGCTGCCCGTGGTCGACGCTGGCGATGTGACCATCGTGGCCACCAAGCGCGAGTGGTTCCCGGCCAGCGCCCGGATCACCGCCCAGGACAGCACGGTTCCGAATATGGTCATCTTCCCGGTCGAGTTCATCACCTACGACGATCCGCTGCTGACGGTCAACCACTACGGTCACGCGGGCGGCGCCATCGCCGAGCACTGCGATGGCCAGCGCGACGGCGTGGTCGCCGATCACATGAATGATTTCAGCGAATGCACAGCCGATAGTCTGGCACACTTCTTTTATGGCGACGATGCGACCCATTCGATGGGGCGCTACCCCGATCTCCAGAGCCCCAAGTGGGTCTATCAGGTCACCAACGCGGGCGAGATCCTGGGCTACAACGGTGCGACCAGCGATGCCCAGCCATGGATCTGGACCGCAGCCGACGGCGGACAGGAGCTCATCGACATCACCGCCAAGCTCACCCATCGTGGTGCCGACGGCATGCTCTACGGCGGCAAGTTCATGGGCGGCAAAGCCATGAATCCATGGACCCGCACCGCTGGCGGCAGCGAGACCGTCTATGACCTGCCATCCGGCATGGCCTACGCCTACATCCGCAGGGTCAGCAGGAACGGCCAGCGGGTCTGCGGTCGCATGTTCACCACCACCGAAACCAACCGCACCGACAAGAGCGCCTTCGCCGGGACCGTCGATGGCACCATGGACGCCCTCGGCTGGCTGCCGAGTCATCCCGAAGACATCGGAGGCAGCGCCAACCAGGATGCCGACGGGATCAACGACAGCGGCGCCGTGGCCGGCTGGGTATGGCATGCCGACTACCTCGACTACACCCGCGTCGCCACAGTGCATCTCGGCGACTGCTGGATCGACCTCAACGACATCCTGCCGGCCGACATGCCCATCCTGCTCAAGGCTGCCACCGGCATCACCAACGCCATGGAGATATCCTGCATCGCCCAGCAGCAATATCGTGACACGATCTGGTTCACCAACGAGGTCGGCGTCAAGATCGTGCCCAAGGTGGTGCCCGACCGTGCACCTGTCGCCTCCGCCGGCAGAGACCGGCGCGTGCCCACGGGCAGCACCGTGGCCCTGCACGGCAAGGTCGGCGACGACGGTGCACCGCAGTACCTGTGGCAACAGGTCTCGGGCCCGAGCGTCATCATCGCCGACCCGCTGGCGCGTATCACGGAGGCAACGCTCGAAACCAACGGCACCTATGTCTTCCGCTTCACGGTCGACGATGGCGTCAACGATGCGGTGAGCGACGAGAAGACCGTCACGGTGCACGGCGAGTCCAATGCCGCGCCGACCATCGCCATCACCACGCCGGAAGATGGCTGGACCACGAGCGAGACCACCTACTCGCGCGCGGCGACTCTGGATGTGCAGTTCGATGCCGCCGATTCCGACGGCTCGATCGAACGGGTCGAATTACTGGTCGATGGCTCGGTGCTGGGCCAGGCGGCCTGGGACAGCACGCTGGCCACGCCGGCCTGGCGCTTCGAGCACAGGATCCAAGACGGCACCTACACCCTGGTGGGGCGTGCCTGGGACGACGACGGCAGCTACACCGACAGCGACCCGGTGGAGGTGACCTGCTACACCGGCGAGAAGGTGACGATCGAAGTGCTCTATCCGACCGAAAACGGTGTCGAATTGGATTACAACGAGGACTTCATCCTTCGTTACCGCCTCTCTGGCGGCAACGGCCACACCATGACGCGGAGCCTGCGCATGGACGGTTTCGACGTCAACTACACTGTTTCCCAGACCGAGAAAGATGTGATCTACGAGTACAACTGGGGGCAGATCGGCACCGGGCCGCACGTGCTGCGGATCACGGTTGGCGATCGCTGGGACGATGCCAACGGCGACATGCACCGTCGGATGGTCCAGAAGTTCGTCGCCTTCGACATCGTGCAGCCGGCACAGATCGCCGCTCCGGTGGAGATCGGACCGACCATGGTCGATGAGGAGTACAGCCTGCCGTTCACCGGAGTCGGCAATCTGGATCGCACCTGGCATTTCATGGGTGGTGAGGTGCCGCCGGGCATGGTCTTCGATACCGATTCGGGGATCTACACCGGTACCCCGGCCACAGTCGGCGCCTATACGTTCACCATCGGCATCCAGAACGATTACGGTTCGGCGACCCGCACCTACACGCATGAGGTGCATCGACCCCATCCGCGCACGATCCGCATCGGCAACGGCGATACCGCGTGGGATATCGATCCAGACGACGGCCTACCGGTGCAAGACATCGAGACCCACGATGTGTTCGAACAACTGGAACAAGGCACCGATCACAGCCTGACCCCGGCTGGACCACAAGGCAACGGTTGATACCATGGACCGGGAGTGCATACGCGCTGCTGGATGCACTCCCGGTGATTATCAGGAAGCCGCATGTCCCGCCCCGAAACTCAGGACGATGAAGCGCAGCGCGAAGCCGTCATGCAACGCACGATCGCGTGTCGCGATGAGGTGCTCGCCTACCTGCTCGGCCTGACGCGCGAGCTCGATCGCGCCGAAGATCTGCTGCAGGAGTCGATCCTGGTCATCTGTCGCCACTGGCGCGACTACGACCCGGAGCGACCCTTCATGCCGTGGGCGATCGGCATCGCCAAGCGCACCTTCCTCGGTTCGCTGAAGGGTCGCCATCGCCGTCTGGTGCTCATGGAGTCGGAGCTGCTGGAACGGGCCTTCAGCGAACGACCGCACGATGACGGCACGCAGGAACTGTTCGGTGTGCTCAGTCGGTGTATCGAACAACTCAGCGAGCGCCAACGTCGTTGCTTCGACCTGCGCTACCGCTGCCAACTGCCGTACCCGCAAATCAGCAAGCGTCTGGCGATGAGCGCCGTCGCCGTTCGCCAACTGCTGACGCGTACGCGCCGCTCGTTGCGCGAATGTGTCGCGCGTCGACGCTCTGTCCCAGGAACCCACACGTGACTCAAGCGCCACCCTTCGACGAACGCCTGCTCAGCCACGAGCTGGACGACGCGCAACGCGAGCAGCTACTCCGCACGATGGCCACATCGCCGGAAGCCCGCGCCGAATGGGCCCAGTGCCTGGTCGAGGACGTGCTTTTCCTCCGGCTTGCACGCCCACCGCTCAACGCCTTCGCACCCGCTCGTCGTCCGCGACGCATGCCCCTGCTGGCCGTGGCGGCGGTACTGCTGCTCGGCCTCGGCCTCGGCGTCCTGGTCGCGCTGCGCGGCAGCGGTGATACCCCGCCCGCCACGGCGCCAACGCCACCCCCGCTCGTCCGCGCCTTGGGTCCGGCCCGCTTCGCCGGCTCCGTCGATGGCAGCGACTGGCGGTTCCTGGGCCAGAACTTGCCACAGCGCACCGCCGCGGGGGTCTGGCAACTGGAGCGCGGCGGCATCCTGCAAATGGACGTCCAGCCACGGCACCGCCGCGAGGCGGTCCGCATCGACACCCCACGCACCCGCTTCGACATCGTTGGCACCCGCTTCATCATCCGTCACCACCCCTACGCGACCACCCTGGCGGTCTTCGATGGGCGGGTCACCGCGCACCCGCACGGCAAGCCGACCGTGACGACCGCAGCCGGCTCCTGGTGGCAGATCGACGACCAGGGCCACACCACGATTGGCCCCCTGCTCGACGATCACCCCAGCGCGCTCTACGACTTCCGCTACGCAGACGGCGACACCTACCTCAACACCGGCCCGCTCGGTCCCGATGGCGATCTGCTGGCCATCGAACTCGCCAACCCGTCGCGCTCGGTAGCGGGTCTCGCCATTCACGGCGTCGGCTACCTCGCCACGCGCAAGCCGCTGCCCTTCGCTCTGACCGGCGGCGAAGGGATCCGCACCGTCACCATGTGGATGCGCACCCATGACCGTGACGCGGCGCCACGCTACGAAGAGCGGCTGTTCGCCCTCCATCCGCGCCGACCGGAAATAGACGAGAGCCCGAGGATCTGGACGCTCTCCTCCCAGACCCTCGATGCCGCCGGCATCGGATCGCGCGAACTCGTGCACATCGCCCTGTGCCTGCGCTCCGGGCAACCCGCCCTGCTGCTCAACGGCGAGCTGGTGGGCTATGCCCCTTCCGGCGGGGACTCCACCACGCAGCCCCAACACCTGCTCATCGCCGGCAGCAAGCTGCCGGACACCATCGAGCCACCCCGCTGGATCCGTCTGGCGCTCTATAACCGCGTCCTCAGCGATGCGGAGATCCAGGCCCAGATCGCCACCGGCCCGGACGGGCTGGTGACCTGGACGCACTGAGTCCGAGCGGCAACAGTCACCGAGGCAGCGCCGGTGCGCGTGAACACGGTGCACGCCACTTTCGCAATCACCGCAACGCGGATGGTAACTACTCAGGGGCCGCGCCCGGGCTTGCCCCCCGATGTGAGAGTCCAAAGGTGGGCCGGAGCCTATGCTCAACCCTTGGGTTGTGGGCGGAGGTCCACCTTGGTGACCCCTACGCTCAGATCGAGCATCAGGACGACGGCGACACCGTCTGGACCCTGCTTGGCGCGGCCATCCGCCTGTGGCTGCGGGCACAGCTCGATGGCGACGGTTGAGCGACCTCGCGCGCACGCGGTGGTCGCGCTGTCAACGGGCGGGGCCACCGCCGTCGAGCGTGTCGTTCCAACGGCACAATTCCTGGATGCCCTTTTTCTGGGAATAGGGCACCAGTCCCTCGGGGTCGGGATGGCCGTAGGCGATGAGCATGATCACCACCTCGTCGACCGCGAGCGGGACGTGCCGGCGGATGGCGCTTTCGTTGCCAGGGGAATTGGGCCAGTTCATGCAGCAGGTGCCCAGGCCCTGGGCCTCCATCGCGAAGAGCAGACCCATGCTCGCGAGCGCAGCGTCGATGTAGGGGACGTGGCGGTCGCGCTCGGCGGCGCAGGCGCGCAGTTGGCCCACGACCACCAGCAGGCCCGGGATCTGCTCGTGAAAGCCCTTACCGCCGCCAGTGATGCCGGCGATTGCGCAGATGCTCGCCGGGTCGTCGTAGGCCGCGAAGCGGAACGGCTGGCGGTTGCAGGCGCTCGGGGCGAGGCTGGCCGCGCGCAACGCGCGTTCGACCAGTTCGCGCTCGACCGGCCGTTGCTGGAACCAGCGCACGCTACGCCGGCGCCAGGCCATGGATTCGAAGGTGGCGATGTCGACCACCGGATCGGCGATGCCGCGTGCGCTGGGGATGTGGCCGTCGATCGGCTCCGCAGGCGCGGCGCCCAGGGCGGCGCGATAGCTTTCGCGCGCTGCGTCTACCTGCGGATCGGTGCCGTCGATTGCGGCGAAATAGGCATCGAGCACGGCGCGCGACCAGTCATGCTGCAGCCGTAGGCGCTCGGCGCTCAGGTCGGCGTTGCGGAACAGGCGCGCGAAACAGTCCACGGTTTCGCCGATGTAGCCGCTGGCGAAGACCGCTCGGCGAGGGCGCATGATCAGGCCCTTCTCCAATCTGTGGGTGTTGCGGCGCAGGGTGTAGAACAGCGCGTCCGTGCTCGCGGCGTCGCGCGCATGCGCGCGGGCCCGGCGATGGGCCAAGCGACCGGCGAGGGCGGTGCGGTGCTCGTGGCGAAAGGCGCCGGAGACGCAGTAATAGATGTCCGCCAGCAGCGGGCAGGCGACGCAGGCGCGATGGAGCAGGGTCTTGCCACGGGCGAGCAGGGACACGACGCGCTCCGCTCAGTTGGGGGTGGCGAGGCGCGGGCCGCAGCCGACGCCGTAGACGGTGATGCCGTGCTCGCTCCAGCGCTGCGCGTCGTACTGGTTGCGCCCGTCGAAGACGACCCGGTGACGCAGGTGCTCGCCGAGGCGGGCCATGTCCGGACGCCGGTACGGGCGCCATTCAGTCATCAAGCAGAGGAGGTCGGCGCCCTCGGTCGCCTCGTAGGGGCTCTCGTAATAAGTCAGATGGTCGCGGGGTCCAAGTGCACGCTTGGTCGGCTCGACCGCATGGGGGTCGTGAGCGCGGACCCGGGCACCGGCTGCGAGCAGCGCATCGATCAGTTCCAATGCTGGCGACTCGCGCACGTCGTCGGTGAAGGGCTTGAAAGCCAGCCCCCAGACCGCGACCGTCAGCTGCGCGAGGTCGCGATCGGTCAGTTCGCACCAGGCGCGGATCTTGCGGAAGACGAAACAACGTTGGTCGGAGTTGATCGCGTCGGTGGCCCGCAGCATGCGCGGCGCGTAGCCGGCGTCTTCGGCGGTGGCGATGAGCTCGCGTACGTCCTTGGGGAAGCAGCTGCCGCCGTAGCCGACGCCGGGGTGGAGGAACTGCATGCCGATGCGTTGGTCGGCGCCCACGCCCTGGCGGACCATGTTCACGTCGGCGCCGACGTGTTCGCAGATATTGGCGATCTCGTTGATGAAGCTGATCTTGGTCGCCAGCATGCTGTTGGCGGTGTATTTGGCCATCTCGGCCGATGGGATGTCCATGTCGTAGAAGCGGAAGCCGTTGCGCATGAAGCCTGAGTAGATGTCGCGCAGCACGGCGCCGGCGCGCTCGTCGTCGGTACCGATGATCACCCGATCGGGGCGCATGAAGTCCTCGACCGCCGCGCCTTCCTTGAGGAACTCGGGATTGGAGGCGACGGCGAAATCGATGTCTTTGCCCTGATCCCGCATTCCTTCACGGACCCAGGCGCGTACGCGCCTGGCGGTACCGACGGGTACCGTGCTCTTGGTCACGACCACGGTGAAACCGGTAAGCAGCGCGCCGATGGTCCGCGCAACGGTTTCGACGTAGCGCAGGTCGGCGTGGCCGTCCTCGCGCGAGGGGGTGCCGACACAGATGAAGCAGGCGTCGGCGTCCGCGACCGCGGCTTCGGCGTTGGTGGTGAAATGGAGCCGGCTGGCACGATGGTTGTCCTGCACCAGGTCCTTGAGCCCCGGCTCGTAGATCGGGATGTGCCCGCCTTCGAGCGCGGCGATCTTGGCCGCGTCGATGTCGACCAGGTGCA
>JBEPXK010000091.1:0-10454 GCA_041641915.1 Planctomycetota bacterium | reverse complement strand
GCTGCGTTCGACCCCCACGAGCAGCTGGTCGAGCGGCCCGGTATCGCGCTGCCCGGGCCGGATCGGCCCGGAGAGGTCGCCGGTCCATTCGCCGGCGCTGCCGCTGGCGTGGTAGGTGCCGGCGATGACGTGGGTCTGGACCGCGCCACTGAGCATGTCGGTGGCGTTACCCAGCAAATGCTTGCCGCCGGCGGCGCGCCGCAGCCAGGTGCTGCCGACGCGGTCATGGACGATGGCGAAATCGAAGGTGATCACCGGGTGGCCGTGCTCGTCGTAGGCCTCCACATGCCGGTCCGACCCGCCTTCGGATTTGGGACCCGGCAACCGCCGCGCGCTGATGGTCACCTGGTAACGCCCGTCCGCATCGGGAACCAGATCGGGGATGTCGCGCTCGAACGGCCCCCAGCTGTCCCATTCGTCGATGATCGACAGGTCGCCGTCGAAGGTCCAACCGCTGTCGGTGGGGCGATAGGCCAGCTGCCAATCCTTGCCGACGAGGAAGTCGTGCAGCGTGAGCACCAACCGCCGCTCGATCGGCTCGACCTGCGCATCGATGCGGTAGCGCTGCGAGTCGGTGGTGAGCTCGCCGTCCGACTGCGCGGCACTGCTCCACTCGAAGCGGATCGTTCCGCTCAGGCGCCCGTCAACCAGCTCCAAAGCGGTACAGTCGATCACATCGACGCTCGCGCCGGTCAACCGTGGCGCCGCCCACTTCCCGCCGATGTGCTGCAGCACCAGGGTCATCGGCCGGCCCTTGCGGCCGACGCCCTTGTCGAACCGGAACACGAACGCACGCGGCGCCTGGGTCGCGGCATCGGCGGCGAAGCGCTCGTCGCAGCGCTCGCGCAGCTGGTCACGGATCTGTTCGAGCCCGGCGAGCGGCTCGGCCGCGGGGCTCGCGGCGCTCAGGCCGACGGCCATGACACAGATTCTGGTCCAGAACAGAGCGCGGATGGACTGCACGTTGATCTCCTCATCGATCGGCCGGGCGGGGCGATGCCACAACGGCGGCGGCCGGCGCGCGACATTCTACCACGCCTGATGGCGGCCGCTGATGCCACCATGGCGTCTGTCAGCATACCCGATCGCGTCTCCGCGCCCAGGGCGCCCGGCGTGCCGGAGAGCGACAACGCGGTTGTGACCCGCGCGCTGCGATCTACGCTGCGCACGCATGCGTGTGGTCGTCTGCGTCAAGCAGGTGCCGGATACCGGCGATGTGCGGATCGATCCCGATCGCGGCACCCTGATCCGCGAGGGCATCGCCAGCGTCCTCAACCCGCTCGACAGCTATGCGGTGGAGACCGCGGTGCGGCTGGCCCGCGCCGCCGGCGGCAGTGCCATCGCGCTATCGATGGGCCCACCGCAGGCCGAAGCGGTCTGCCGCGAGGCCATCGCCCGCGGCTGCGACGAAGCGGTGCTGCTGACCGATCGCGTCTTCGCCGGCGCCGACACCTGGGCCACGAGCTACGTCCTCGCGCGGGCGATCGATACCCTCGGGGCGATCGACCTCGTCCTCTGCGGCAAGATGGCGGTCGACGGAGACACCGCCCAGGTCGGCCCGGGCATCGCCACCCATCTCGGCTGGCCGCAGGCGATCGACTGCAAGGCAATCGCGACCAACGACGGCGCCCTGCACGCCACCGTGCTCACCGACCAGGGCGAGGAGGAGTTGCGCCTGCCCACCCCGGCACTGTGCACCGTACTCAAGGAGGCCTGCGTCCCCCGCCTGAGCGACCTGGTCCAGGCGATGCACGCGCGGCGGGTGACGATTCCGCACTGGGACCACACCGCGATCGGCGCTGACCCAGCCCGCTGCGGCCTCGACGGCTCGCCGACCCGGGTGGTCGAGATCTTCACCCCGCCCGGCCGCGGTGCATGCCAGATGCTGCTCGGCGATCCGACCGACACCGTCCCCACGCTGATGCGCGCGCTCGCCGGTCAGGAGCCCGGCTGATGGCGCATCTGCACATCGATGCCAATACCTGCACCGGCTGCGGCGCGTGCATCGACGTCTGCCCCTTCGCCGCGCTCAGCGCCGCGGGCACCGGCGACGTGCCGGTGGTCGGGGCCAGCTGCACCCTCTGCGGCGCCTGCGTCGACGCCTGCCCGGTCGACGCCATCACCATCGCCGAGGCCGCGGCCGCCGGCCCAGCCCCGGTCGACCGCAGCGGCTACACCGATGTCTGGGTCTGGGGCGAGCACCACGCAGACCGCTTCCACCCGGTGGTCACCGAGCTCATCGGCGTGGCCCGCGACCTCGCAGCGCAACGCGGCAGCCGCGTCCACGTCGTGGCCACCACCGGCGGCGAGGACGCCTGCGCCAGCGCGCTCCAGAACCAGCTGCGCGGCCTCGGCGTCGACACGCTGCACCTCTGCGAGCACCCCGAGCTCGCGCTGCACCGCGACGGCGCGGTGGCCGCTGCGCTGGCCGGTCTGCTGCGCGTACACCGGCCGGAGATCGTCCTCGCCGGTGCCACCGGCCGCGGCCGGGCGATGGTCCCGCGTCTGGCCATCCTGCTCGACACCGGGCTGACGGCCGATTGCACCGGGCTGACGATTGACGACGCCGGCGATCTGGTCCAGACGCGGCCGGCCTTCGGCGGCAACATCATGGCCGCGATCGTCACCCGGCGCCATCGACCGCAGATGGCCACCGTCCGGCCCAAGGTCTTCCCCACCCCCGATCCCGCCGACGAAGCCCTGCCCGCGCTCGCCCGCCATCCGGCGAGCGAACAGCCACCGAGCGATCCGGTGGCCCTGTTGCGCCCGGCCTGCGGCACGCAGGCCGACGCGGTCTCGATCGCCGACGCCGAGGTCCTCGTCGCCGGTGGCCGCGGCATCGGCGGCGCCGAGGGCTTCGCCACCCTGGCCGAGCTCGCCGACCTGCTCGGCGGTCAGCTCGCCGCGAGCCGGGCGGCGGTCGACGCCGGCTGGGCGCCCTACCGGCTCCAGGTCGGGCAGACCGGCAAGACGGTCCACCCCCGGCTCTACGTCGCGGTGGGCGTGGCCGGCGCGGTCCAGCACACCGTCGGCATGAGCGCTGCCGAAACGGTGGTCGCGATCAACGCCGATCCGCACGCGCCGATCTTCGCCGTCGCCGACTACGGCCTCGTCGGCGACTGGCAGCCGATCGTCGCCCGCTGGTGCGACGCGCTGCGGGAGGAGCGGTCATGAGCCAGCTCACGCCGCACGAACCCGGCACGCCCAGGCCCTATCGCGAGGTCACCGGCTGGGACGCGATCCGCGCCGGTTTCGCCGCCTACCTCGCCGACGAATCGCGACTCCAGGCCGAGAACGTCGCCCGGCTCCACTTCCCCAACGGCGTCGACGAGGTCGCGGCCGCGGTGCGCGCCGTCGCCGCCCGCGGCCACCGGCTGACCATCTCCGCCGGACGTACCGGCATCGCCGGCGCCGCGGTACCGATCGAGGCCGAGGAGATCCTCAGCCTCGAGGATCTCAGCGGCCAGCCGGTGGTCGATCGCGACACCGACGGCACCTGGTTCGCCCGCGTCGGGGCCTCGGTGACCCTCGCCGGCCTGGCCGACGCGCTCGACCACGGACTGTGCAGCTACCCATCGGGCCGGCCGCCGCAGCCGCTGTACTATCCCATCGACGCCACCGAGATCAGCGCCCACATCGGCGGCACCATCGCCACCAACGCCTCCGGCGCGCGCACCCTCGCCCACGGCCCGACCCGCGACTGGATCCGCGCGCTGACCGTGGTCCTGGCCGACGGCCGGGTGCTCGAGCTGCGCCGCGGCCAGGTGGTCGCTGACGGCGCCTTCGCCCTGCACCAACGCGACGGCAGCACCACCGCGGTGCCGCTGATCGACCTCGCCCAACCGGCGACCAAGCACAACGCCGGCTACCTCCTGCGCCGTGACATGGACGCGATCGACCTGTTCATCGGCAGCGAAGGCACCCTCGGCGTCGTCGTCGCGGCCGAGGTCCGTCTGACCGCCAAACCCGCCAACCGTCTGTTCCTGACCCAGTTCCTCGACGACAGCGCCGCCGCGCTGCGCTACGTCGCCGCGCTCAAGCGCCACCCGGATCTACCGGCGCTGGCGCTCGAGTACTTCGGCCCGCGCGCGCTCGAACTGATGCGCGCGCGTGGCGAGGCGACCACCGCCTACGTCGAACTCGCCCGGCTACCCGCCGGCGTCGGCGCCGCGGTCTACACCGAGCTGCCCTTCGCCGACGAGGCCGGGCTCGACCGCCAGTACACCGCGCTGCGCGCGGTCTGCGCCGAGACCGGGATCGACCCCGCCTTCAGCTGGGCCGGCTTTGCGCGCCAGGACAGCGAGGAGATGAAGCGCCTGCGCCACGCCCTGCCGGAGACGGTCAACACCCTGATCGGCGAGCGCAAACGCAGCTTCGCGGCGCTGCACAAGGTCGGCACCGATATGGCCGTGCCCGACGCCGCCCTCGCCGAGATGATGGAGATCTACGAGTCCCGACTCGATGCCGCCGGGCTCGAATTCGTCATCTTCGGCCACATCGGCGACGGCCACCTCCACGTCAACATCCTGCCGCGCGACCCGGACGAACTCGACCGCGCCAAGGCGATCTACACCGACTTCGCTCGCGAGGCGGTGCGTCTGGGCGGCAGCGTCGCCGCCGAGCACGGTATCGGCCGCATCAAAAAGCCGTTCATGGCGGTGCAGTACTCTGCCGACGAACTCGCGGCGATGCAGGCGGTCAAGCGCGCGCTCGATCCCGGGCTCATCCTCAACCCCGGCGTCCTGTTCTGAGACCGGTCGACCGCGACGGCCAGGACCGCACCACCACGACCGCTACTGGCCCATCGGGATCACGGCCCTATACTCGCAACGCGACCGGTCGCGCCGACCGTCGCCGCGCACTCGAGGAAACGGACACACCAGGATGACCAAACTGCGGATCCGCAATGGCCCCATGGCCGGGCGCGAGCGCACCATCGAAGACCAGCCGCTGACCATCGGCCGCGACGCCGAAGCGGGGATCCAGATCCTCGACCGCAGCGCCAGCCGCTTCCACGCCGAGGTGTTCCCGGTCGGCGGGATGTTCTTCGTCCGCGATCTCAAGAGCAAGAACGGCACCTTCGTCAACGACGAACGGCTCGAAGACGAGGAGCTGCTGCGCGAAGCCGACGTGATCAAGATCGGCACCACCGAACTGGTGTTCGAGCCCGGCATCGCCTTGACCGACGATGACTCCTCGGATCGCATCGCCTACAGCGAAGACAACGACATGTTGTCCAACACGCTGGAGTTCCGCATCGACGATCTGACCGATCTCCAGGACGAACACGACCAGCACCCGCTGCGCTCGACGGCCGAATCGGACAACCTGCGCATCCTCTACCACGTCGGCAAGCTCATCGGAAAATCCGAGAACCACGAGGTCACGGCCAAGGTCCTCGACTTCCTGCTCGAGGCCATGCCCGCGGAGACCGCGCTGATATTCCTGCGCAACCGCCAGACCGGCCGGCTGCATCCCTCGACGGTCCGCAGCACCGTCCCCCACGCCAACCCGGTGATCTCGCGGACCATCATCCGCCGTACCGTCAACGAGAACCGCGCCTTCTTCACCGCCAACGCGCTCGAGGACGCCCGCATCGACCGCAAGGACTCGATCGTCTCGCAGGGCATCCGCTCGGTGGTCTGCGTACCGCTGACCGTGGCCGGCCAGACCCGCGGCGTGCTCTACGTCAGCCGCGGCATCGGCGACGCACCCTTCGAGCAGACCCACATGGAGGTGCTCAGCGCCTGCTCGGTCCAGCTCGGCCTCGCCTTCCAGGCCGCCGACCAGCGCCGCCGCCAACAGCTGATGATGTGGAATTCGCTCGCCAGCATGATGCAGGCGATGGAATACCGCAGCGGCCGTCAGGGCACCGGCGAACGCACCGCCCAGGCCGCCACCGCACTGGCGCGCGCGCTGCGCCTCTCGCCCGATGCCACCTGGCGGCTGCAGGTCGCCGGCCTGCTGCATCACCTGGTCGACCTCTGCGCGCCGGCCGAAGACGAAGACGCCCGGGCGATGATCTTCGACCTGCTCGGCAACAACCAGACCCTTTCCGCGGTGCTGCCGTTGATCCGCAACTGCCACGAACGGCTCGACGGCACCGGCCCGCTCGGCATCGGCGAAGAGGAACTCGACACCGAGGACCGCATCCTCGCGGTCGCCGTCGCCTTCGAAGAGCGCACCGCCGAGGATCCTCAGGCCGACATCATGGCGATCATCGACCGGCTGGTCAGCGATCCCGGTTACGACGACCAGATCGCCGGCCAGCTCAAGGGCTGCCATATCGACAACAGCCTCTACCAGGACATCGTGATCTAGATTTCACAGGCCGGGTCCCGCCTTGGGATCCCCCTGTCGCTTCGGCTGCGCCGCGCCCGCGCCCGCGCCCGCGGCCCCGAGCGGGGCTCGCGCGGCCTCACGGCCCTCAGAGCGCAGGCGTGCAGGGGGCGGCCGGGGCTTGGCACGCCGGTTGGTGATGGCGTTGGTGTCACGGCGCGGAGGCTGCGCCGTGGTCGCGGCCTCGCTCGGTGCTTGTGGGTTGCGAAGACCTCAGGCCGCAGGGCCTCGGCGCTTGCGTATTCGAGCTCTGATCTAGACTGGGTTTTTCTTGTGCCCCGAGGGGGAGGACATGGCGGAAGAACCGATGCCGGCCGGCATAAAGCGTGATGATACGAACGCTTACAACGAGGACTCGATCCAGGTGCTCGAGGGCCTCCAGGCGGTGCGCAAGCGCCCCGGGATGTACATCGGCGACCCCTCGACCAACGGGCTCAACCAGTGCATCTGGGAGGTGGTCGACAACGCGATCGACGAGGCCCTGGCCGGCTACTGCGATACCATCGACATCGCCATCAACGAAGACAATTCCATCACCGTCTATGACAACGGCCGCGGCATCCCGGTCGCGATCCACACCTCCGAAGGCAAGCCCACCGTCGAGGTGGTGATGACCGTACTCCACGCCGGGGGCAAGTTCGACTCCAAGAGCTACAAGGTCTCCGGCGGCTTGCATGGCGTCGGCGTCAGCTGCGTCAACGCGGTCTCGCGCTGGCTCGAGGTCGAGGTCTGCCGCGACAACAAACGTTACCGCATCCGCTTCGAGCGTGGCAAGACCACCGAGCCACTGAGCGAGATCGGCACCTCCGAGCACACCGGCACCGTCATCCGTTTCAAGCCCGACTACGAGATCTTCGGCGAGAACACCATCTTCGACTTCAAGTCGATCGCCGCGCGTCTGCGTGAGCTCTCCTTCCTCAACAAGGGCGTGCGGATCAACTTCGAAGATCATCGCGAAGAGGGCAAGGCCGAGGTCTTCTACCACGCCGACGGCCTGTCTGGTTTCGTCAAATACCTCAACCGCGGCAAGGAAGCGCTCCACCCCAAGATCATCCACTTCGATCTCCACGACCCCGAATCCGATACCGACGTCGAGCTCGCGCTGCAGTGGAACGACGGCTACGACGAGCGCCTGCTCGGCTTCGCCAACAATATCCGTACCCGCGACGGCGGCACCCACCTCGAGGGCTTCAAGGTCGCACTCACCCGCGTGTTCAACACCTACGCCCGCAACAACAACCTGTTGGGCAAGGACAAGGCCCCCTCGGGCGAGGACCTGCGCGAAGGCCTGACCGCGATCGTCTCGGTCAAGATGGGCGATCCCAAGTTCAGCGGCCAGACCAAGGACAAGCTGATCAACTCCGAGGTTTCGGGGGTGGTCCAGAACCTGTTCGGCAACGCGCTCGCGCAACACCTCGAGGAGACCCCGGCGATCGCCAAGGGCCTGGTGCGCAAGGCGCTGATGGCGCAGCAGGCGCGCGCGGCCGCGCGCAAGGCGCGCGAGCTGGTGCGCAAGGACCGCAAGGGCCTGCTCGGCGCCTCGAACATGCCCGACAAATTGCGCGATTGCGAATCGCGCCAGGTCGACGAGACCGAGCTGTTCCTGGTCGAGGGCGACTCGGCCGGCGGCAGCGCCAAGGTCGGCTCCGACGCCCGGGTCCAGGCCATCCTGCCGTTGCGCGGCAAGCTGCTCAACGTCGAGAAGGCCCGCATCGACAAGGTCCTCGCGCACAACGAAATTGCCAACATGGTCCAGGCCTTCGGCTGCGGCATCGGTGAGGAATTCAACCTCGCCGGTCTGCGCTACGGCAAGATCGTGATCATGACCGACGCCGACGTCGACGGTTCGCACATCCGCACGCTGCTGCTGACCTTCTTCTTCCGCCAGATGCTGCCACTGATCGAGAACGGGCATATCTTCGTCGCCCAGCCACCGCTGTACAAGGTCAGCCGCGGCAAGAAGAGCGAGTACGTGTTCAATGAGGGCAAGCTCGAGGTCTGGATCACCGATCTCGGTCTCCAGGACGCCGTGCTACTCGACCGCCACAGCGGCATCGAACGCGAGATCAGCGGCCACTCGCTGCGCGAGCTCGTCGAGACCCTGTCCGAGTTCGACCACCACGACCACGTGCTTGCGCTCAAAGGCCTGACGCTCGAGGAGTATCTCCAACTGCGCGACCACAACGACGTGCTGCCGCTCTACCGCGTCACCGTCGGCGAGGTCGACCGCTACTGCTACACCGAGGAGGACGCCCAGGACCTGGTCCGCGACATCCGCGCGCGGGTCGAGGCCTCGGTCGCGGCCGAGGAAGGGACCTCGGTCAGCGATCACCCCGGCTACGAGATCCTCGAATTCACCGAGCGTGGCCACGTCGAGCGCAGCCTCGACAAACTACGGATGATGGGCTTCAACCCGGAATTCCTGTTCGACACCTCCAGCGATCGCGTCGATCCCTTCGTGCTCAGCGACAACAAGGAACGCACCGTACTCACCTCGCTACGCCCGATCCCCGCGGTGATCAGGCTCTACGGCCAGCGCGGCCTCGACATCCAGCGCTACAAGGGTCTGGGCGAGATGAATCCGGAGCAGCTGTGGGAGACGACGATGGATCCCGAGCGTCGCGCGCTGGTCCAGGTCACCCTCAGCGATGGCATCGAGGCCGAGCAGGTGTTCTCGACCCTGATGGGCAGCGACGTATCGATCCGCCGCGACTTCATCGAGCGCTACGCCTTGAGCGTGGCCAAGAAGCTCGACATCTGAAACCACCGTAACCAAGGTGGGCCTCCGCCCACAACCCAAGGGTTGCGAGCATAGGGCTCCGGCCCACCTTTCCGCTCTTTCATCAGGGGACTTCGTCCCCCGAACCCCCTGTCCCTAGCTCGCTTACACCATCGCCTGAGTTTTCGTCTGCGAAAACGTCGATGATGTAAGCGAACTAGGGACTACTCAGGGGCTTCGCCCCTACGCTCCATTCGCAAGCGAATGGAGCCGTCCCTCTGGCTGTGTCGGGATTCCCAAGGATCGGCTGCGCCGATCCACCCACCATCCCTCGCGCGCCAACCCCATCGCTCGCGATGGGGCCCGCAAAAGGCGGGTAACGACGCACGCCCGATGGGCCTGAGTCGTTACAGACCGCCATCCGGCGCGGCGGCCAGGAAATCCCGCGACAAGGCCAGCGCGCGCGCATGCGCCGCGGCGGGTTCGCTGGCGTCGAGCCAGACGATGTCGCGGAAGCGCTTGTACCAGGTCCGCTGCTGCTTGGCGAGATTGCGACTGGCGCGCGCGACGCGGTAGATCGCCTGCTCGCGGTCCCACTCGCCGGCGAGGTGGGCGATGACCTCCTTGTAGCCGACGGCCTGGCGCGCTTCGGGGCTCAGGCGCGGCGCGAGGCGTCGGACCTCGTCGATCAGCCCGGCGGCGAACATGGCTCTGGTCCGGGCGTTGATCCGTCGGTTGGTGGTCTCGCGATCGCGCTTGAGCCCGAGCAGCAGCGTGCGGTAGTCGCCCCGCCGTCGGCCGTCGGTGGTGTGGAACGAGCTGAACGGCCGTCCGGTGAGGCGATGGACCTCGAGCGCGCGCACGATGCGCTTGCGGTCGTTGGGGTGACGCGCCGCGGCGTAGTCCGGATCGACCGCGCTCAGCTCGGCGTGGAGCGCCGCCGGACCCCGGTCATCGTAACGCTGTTCGAGTTCGCGACGCAGCTGCGGGTCGCGCGGCGCGCCGGTGCTCAACCCCTCGAGAAAGGCTTTGGTGTAGAGCGGGCTGCCGCCGGCCACGATCACCCGCCGGCCGCGGGCGTGGATGTCGCGTGCCGCGGCGTCCGCCAGCGCGAGCCAGCGCCCGACATCGCAGCTGTCCTCCGGCTCGATGCAGTCGAGACAATGATGCGGCACCGCCGCGCGTTGGGCCGGATCCGGCTTCGCGCTGCCGATATCCATCTCGCGATAGACCGCCACTGCGTCGGCGCTGATGATCTCGCCGTCGAGTGCGCGGGCCAGCTCCACCGCGAGGGCGGATTTGCCGGCCGCGGTCTCACCGAGCACCAGGATCGCGGGAATACCCTCGCTCATGCCTCCGGACCACACCGTCTCATCGCGTGAACAGGATCGCGGCC
>JBEPXK010000090.1:0-10499 GCA_041641915.1 Planctomycetota bacterium | reverse complement strand
CACCGGGCCGACGCAGCGCAAGCGCAGCCCCGCAGCGAAGCGAGGAGCAAGCGCAGCTGGGGTGCGCCGAAGGCGCGAGGGGGCAGCGCCCCCTCTGATAGAAGCCTCCGACTTGCCGCCAGCTCGCTGGGCCCCTGCTGCGACACGAACACCGCTTACGCCTACGGGAGAACCGATGCGCCTTTCCACTCGACTGCTCCTGCTCCTCTCCCTCATCATCACCGCTTCCGCCACAGAGCTCACCTCGCGTCTGCGATTCGATCCCGATGACCTGCGCTTGCGCGCCGCCCCGGATGGTGTCATCCCCCAACTCAAGGGCTGCGGGCCGGGCCCGGTGCCCGTCGGAGCCCCGGACCTGCCGGTAGCGGTGGTCCAGTTCCTGTTGCCACACGACTGGGGTGAGCCCCAGCTCGACTGGGATTCGGTCGAGGTCGAGGCGATGCGGGGCGTGCAGATCCAGCCTCGCCAGCCTGCGGTCCGTCCGGGAGCAGCACTCCCGGCACCGGTGCCGGCCGATCCTCAGGCCTACGCCGCCGCCGCCGTGCGACCGCTGGCCGAATTGGCCCTGGTCCAGCGCGTCCGTGGGCGGCGCATCGCAGTCGTCCACATCCACCCTCTGCGCTACGATCATGGTCAGGCCTCGCTGGCACTGGCTACCGAGGTGACCGTGCGTCTGCAAGACAGCGCCATGCGGGTGGAGGCAGCCGCGAACGCTCCTGCCCGACCTCTGACAACGGGCGACCGGCAGATCCTCGCCGGCATCCTTCCTGCGGTGGCCAACCCCGAGGACCTGGAATCGGAAGATGACCGCCAGACCGAATCCACCACGGTGCAGTCCGTGACCGACGGCGAGAACGACAGGGTCGACTACCTCATCATCACCAACGACGAGCTCGCGCCGAGCTTCGACCGCCTCGCCGCCCGCCGGAGCCAGACCCACGGCTTCAGCACCGCGGTGATCAGCGTCGACGATATCGCCCTCGAATACAACGGCGATGATCTTCAAGACAAGATCCGGGCTTGCATCACCAAATACTACACTGACCACGACGCCTGGATGGTGGTCCTCGGCGGATGCGACCAGGTGGTACCCGACCGCAACTGCTACGTCACCACCTACACCGACATCGAGAAGAAGATGCCTACCGATCTCTATTACAGCTGCCTCGATGGCAGCTGGGATGATGATGGCGACAAGGTCTACGGCGAAGCGGGAGATGATACCGTGGACATGGGCTATGAGGTCATCGTGGGACGCATCCCGGTCAACACAGCCGCACAGGCCAATGCGTACATCGACAAGTTGATCGCCGTCGAGGACAACCCGCCCGCGGATATCCATGACAAGTTCCTCATGGGAGGCGCCTCCCTCGGCATGGCCTCATGGGATGGCGGCACCGGGCTCGCTTCTGACCAGAATGTCGAGGAGGCCGACGGCCATGTTTCGCTCTACGCGCGCCCAGGCGACATCTACGACGACGAGGCCTGGAGCCGGCGTATCTACCGCAACTGGGTCTGGGGCTCCGGCTATCAACCGGAAACAACTGCCTGCTTCTTCAGTTCGCTGACCTCGTGGGACGAGTCCGTCCCAGGCGATTATGCGGTCAGCGACACGAACATGATCACCCGCTTCAACGAGAACTGGAACCAGGTGTGGTGGTTCACCCACGGTGACTACAGCTCCTGGGCCGCTGGCGGCGGCTTCTCCTCCAGCGACGCGTTGTCCGTCAGCGGACACGTGAATATCATCGCCACCGCCGCCTGCATGACCGCGGGATTCGACAAGGCGGAACCGTGCCTGTCCGAAGCCTTCCTGCGCAACCCGGATGGCGGTGCCGTCGTCTACGTCGGCTCGAGCCGTTACGGCCTGGGCGACGGCTACGCCAGCGGCTATGGCGGACCGTCAGGGCACTATGGCGGCGTCCTCTATCTCAGCCTCCTGGGCTCGAGCACCAGGCTCGTCGGCCCGGCTTTCGCTGCTCACAAGCGGGCGCTGTCGGGCAACTGCACCAGCAACGGGCCCTATCGCTGGCTGCAATTCGGTATCAACCTGCAGGGAGACCCGGCTTACCGCCTGCGCCTGCAGGATACCGCACCGCTCCAGGTGACCACGCCAAGCACCCTGCCCACCGCAGATGCCGGCGAAGCCTACAGCCAACAGCTGACCGCGAGTGGCGGGGCCAGCCCCTACCATTGGACCATCGAAGGCGGCAGCTACACCGAAGAAGCGATCGCCAGCTCCTGGATCGACCCAGGTGGCGCGCAAGGCTGGCGCGCCGACGACGGCAGCCACGAGCTCGACCTGCCGTTCGCATTCCCCTTCTACAACATCCCCTACGACTCGGTGATCGTGACGACCAACGGAAGCATCAACTTCGCTCGCAAGGCGTACACCGGTAGCGTCAGCGCTGGCGAATTCCTGTCGACCATGTGCATCGCACCCCTGTGGAACGATCTGTCCACGGATCAGGCGGACCATCATGATGTCTACATCAATGCGAGCGCCGAGCGTGTGGCCATCACCTGGAAGGGCTGTCCCCACGGCGCCAGCGGAACCGAGCTCGTCTTCCAGGCAGTGCTCTATCCCGACGGCACCATCGACTGCAATTACAAGGATGCCGATGGCCTCGCTGCCGCTGTGGGACTGAGCCTCGGCGATGGTCGGACCTACAGCGCCGGGGCTCTGTGGGGCGATCCCGCAATCCCGGCCGACTGCTCCTACCGATACACCTACGATCACAACCTTCCCGCGGGCTGGTCGTTCTCGGCCGACGGCGTGCTCAGCGGCAACCCGTCCGCTACCGGGTCGCTGTCGCTGACCGCACTGGTCACCGATTCGAGCGCTTATCCCGACTGGGCTCGTCGTTCCTTCACCTTGATCATCGATGACCCGGGCAACGAACCGCCAGCGGTCGCCGCTGCGGCTTCTGCCGATCCCACCGTGGTCGCCGCCACCACCACCACACTCAGCTGTCTCGGCGAAGACGATGGCGGGGAGGCGGCATTGCGCTACACCTGGAGCGCCAGCGGCCCGGCGGATGCGGCCTTCGATCAGTCCAACGGGACCAATGCCGGTAAATCCTGTTCGGCCACCCTCTCGGCGGCGGGAAGCTACTCCTTCACCTGTACCATCAGCGACACCTCAGCGCGCGCCGTCCAGACGACGGTCGACGTGGAGGTCATCGCCACCCCCGCAGAGGTGGTGATCGCGCCGCAAGCCACCGAGATCCTGTCAGGCACCAGCACCTCTTTCGCCGCCACCGTCAACGATCAGTTCGGCGATCCCCTGGTCACCCAACCCCAGGTCGACTGGGCGGTTTCGGGCGGAGGCACGATAGATTCGACCGGAGCGTTCACCGCCGACACGACGGCGACCGGTACGCATACGGTTTCTGCCAGCCATGCGGAGCTCACCGGCACCGCTACCGTTACCATCATCACCGGCCCGCCTCCGCCCTGGATCGCGCAGGACATCGGCGCCGTCGGGGCCGATGGCCATACGACCTACGCTCACGCAACAGCGACCTTTACGCTGACCGGCTCCGGAGCCGATATCTGGAACGGCTCCGACGAGTTCCACTTCCTGCACCGGCCCTGGCGTGGCGATGGCACTCTCAGCGCCCGACTCGCCAGCCTCGAGAGCACCCATGACTGGGCCAAGGCGGGCGTGCTCATCCGCTCGTCCACCGCTGCGGATGGCAGCTTCGCCATGATGGCGCTCACACCCGGCAACGGCGCCACCTTCCAGTATCGCACGTCGGCTGGGGATGACGCGGCAAGCAGCAAGGAATCGGGATGGTCGGCTCCGGCCTGGGTGCGCCTGCGGCGCGATGGCGACCTGTTCACCGGTTCGGTGAGCGGAGACGGCATCACCTGGACCGAAGTCGATAGCATCGAGATCCCGATGGGCGAGGCGGTGGACATCGGGATCGGCGTCACCAGCCACAACGATGGCGTCCTGTGCGAAGCGGTGTTCGAGGAGGTCTCTCTGCGCGACGAACGCCGGGTGGATCTGCGGATCGAAGCCGGGGGCGTCCCCCAGCTTTCGACCATCACCGCCTCACAGCGCGACAGCATCCACTACTACGCGGAGTTGATCGAACACGCCGTCCGCGGACTGCAGGACGACGCGGATGTCGTGATTGGATTCGGCGCCCCCGGTGGGGAAGGCTGATACGGAGCCGGCGCCGCTGGCATCACCGGGGCCGCTCCCTCGGGCATCCTCCGGCTCACGCGAAGGTCGGGAAGCGTTCGAGGCAGGGGGCGAGCATCGCGGCGTAGGCCTGGTCGTCGACCGGGGTGGAACCGAAGCGGCGCAGGTGGTCGCTGTCCTGCTGGATGTCGAGGAAAGCGAAGTCGCGCGCGCGCAGGTGGTCGACGAGGTGGACCAAGCAGGCCTTGGAGGCGTCCGGCACGCGATGGAACATGCTCTCGCCGCAGAAGGCGGCTCCGAGGCACAAGCCGTAGAGCCCGCCGACGAGCTCGTCGCCCCGCCAGGCTTCCACGCTGTGGGCCCAGCCACGCTGATGCAGGTCGGCGTAGAGGCGCTCCACGTCGCGGCTGATCCAGGTCTCGCCGCGTTCGGCGCAGCTGGCGATGACCGCGCCGAAGGCGGTATCGCGGGTGATGCGGAACGGCTCGCGCCGCAGCAGCTTACGCAGGCTCTTGGGGACGCGCCACGCGCCCCAGGTGATCACCGCGCGCTCGGGTGGCCGGTACCAGCGCAAGGCCCCGTCGCGGCCATCGGCCATCGGGAAGCAACGCTCGGCGTAGGCCTGGAGCACCTCGCGCCAGGTGATCGGTACCCCGTCGGCGTCCCGGATCCAGAGCTCGCTCATCGCCGCCTCCGGCCGCTCAGTCGAGCTTGAGCCGGCTGACCAGTTGGCGCAGGACGCGATTGACCACCAGGATGTCGTCGATGCGGTGGTGGTAGTCGGCGGTGCAGCGATCCATCAGGCCGTCGAAGGTGATGTCGCCGGTGGGCTGGAACCCGCGTCGATCGTTGGCCGCCACCGCCTTGAGCAGCGCCGACTGGGCATCGGTGCGGTTGGGTACCGTGGCGGTAACCCAGGCGAAGGGGTGCCGGCCGGTGACCACCTCGTAGGTCATCACCGCCCAGCTGTAGACGTCGCCCTTGACCCCGACCAGGCCTTCGTGCTGACCGGTGAGGGCGAAAAAGGCCTGCTCGGGCGAACAGTAGCGCGGGGTGAGCATCACCGCCTCCTCGCGCTGAATCCGCGAACGCCAGCGGGCGATGCCGAAGTCGGCGATCTTGGCCTCGTCGGGCGCGAACACGAGGATGTTCTGCGGTTTGATGTCGCGGTGGGCCACGTGGTGCTCGTGGGCCTCGCGCAGACCGTCGGTCGCCTTCGCCAGGGCCTCGAGCAGGCCGAGGCGGTCGAAACCGGGCAGCCGGCGGTAGCGGCGCATGACCGAATCGAGCGAGCCGTAGGGTGCGCGCTCGGTGATCATGAACGGCACGATGCCCAGCGGGAAGAACTCGCGCATCTCATCGGGCATGTCCTGTGGCAGCTCGGCGTCGCCGTATTCGAGCACCTGGACAATGTGGCTGGAGCGACGCGAGAGGATCATCGTCTTCTCGCATTCGACCTTGAACGCGCCGTAGGCGCCGATCACGTCGCGCACGTCATCGCAGGCCACGGTCAGCAGCTTGACGGCCACCTCCATGCCCTCGTACAAACCGCCGTAGACGATGGTCTCCTTCGACATCTTGCCGATGGGATCGCGCAGCTGCACCCGCTGGCTGAGGAAGACCTCCTGCAGCATGGTATCGAACACGGCCTGGTGCGCCTGACGGCGTTGGATGCCCGCATTCACCTGCGGTTCGATGGTCGCGGTGTCGCTGCCGGGCGGATCGGCCTCCGGCACGGGCTCGATGGGATCGCGCGCATCCATGCCCGGAGTATGCTCGCAGCGCGCAGATCGGCAAGCAGACCCGGGCCGCAGCGCACCAGGTCGATCCGACCGCAGCCGGGCAGGTCGAACACCTGGCCACCAGGCCGGCGCCACCACCGCACCTGCCCCCGCCACAGCCCCTCCACCCGCCCCCGGCCGCCGCCGACCGGCCCGGCGTAAGCGAGGTAACGGCGCCGATGCGGCGCCAGCCAGCGCGCCACGACCCGGTCGCCGCGCAGCGGGGGCAGCAGGCTCAACGCGGCGCAGCGAACGCCGACGGCGATGATCAGGTCGATATGGGGGCCGCGCGGGTCGCAGTGCTGCAACAGGGCCCCGGGCCGCCGGTGCATGGCGCCTCCGCCTGGAAACCCGTCCGGCGTGTCCGCCTTGCGCGTCACTGCCAGGGGTGGTAGCGTCTGCAGCTTATGGCGCGGCGTGGAACAACAAGCTTCGCCCGCACCAACAACGTGGTGCTCATCGGGCAGAATGCCCTGGTGGTGCCGACCGTCGCCTTCTTCGTCGGCGGCAAGATCCCGGTGCGGGTGTTCACATGCGACCTCGACCTGGAGGACAAGCTCGCGCTCTACCCCGGGGTGAGCGTGACCATGCTCGAGAACTACGCCACCCCGCCGGCCGACCTGCCCGACGCCCCCTATTTCATCTGCGTCGACCAGACCGATCTCGCCCGCTCGATCAAACAGTGGCTGCCGGACACCCTGGCCATCTTCCACCTGACCAACGAACGCCGCGGCAAGACCGCGGCGCCGGGCTTCCGCAGCATGGCCGAGCCGACCAGCGCCGTGCGGCGGCGGCTGATGCGCCGCCTGGCGACCATCCGCCGGGTCGATCGGCTGGGCGCGATCGCCCGCAACGCCGAACTGCCGCTGATCCTGATCTACGGCGATCCCGATCCGGATGCCATCGGCGCGGCGCTGGGCCTGACCACCATCTGGCGCAACATCGGCGCCAACCCCCTGATCCGCTACACCGGCGAGGTCCGACGCTACCAGAACAAGCTGCTGCTCAACTACCTCGCCGAGCCGATCGAGCGTCTGCGCGAGAGCGAGTACCGCGGCGCCGACGTGATCGCGTTGGTCGACGCCCAACCCGGCTTCTGGTCGAGCGACCCGCCGCGGCCACAGGTGATCATCGACCACCACCCGCGCCAGGAGGCCACCAACGCCTACTACCTGGACATCCGCGAGCGCTACGGCTCGACCTGCACCATTCTCAGCGAGTATCTCCTGGCGACCGACTTCAAGCTCTCGCGGCGCCTTGCCACCGCGCTGAGCTACGGCATCAAGACCGACACCTCCGATCTCCAACGCAACACCTCCAAGGCCGACGTCCAGATCTACGAGCAGTTGCTGACCAGGGCCGATCAGCACTTCCTCAGCCGCCTGTCCAAGAGCCAGGTGCCGATGAACATGCTCGACCACATCGCCTGGGGCATCCAGCGCCGGCTGATCTACCGCGACCTGATGCTGATCCATTTCGGCGAGATCGACACCCCAGACATGCTGGTCCAGGTCGCCGACCTGATGCTGCTCACCTGCGGCATCAACTGGGTGGTCTGCGCCGGCAAGCACGGCGACGCCTTCACCGTCATCTTCCGCGGCGACGGCCACCGCCAGGACGTGGGCGCGCGCGCCACCTCGGCCTTCGGCAAGTTCGGTTCCGCCGGCGGTCATCGGACCATGGGCCGCGCCGAGATCCCGTTGCATGGCGAACACGTCGACGCCACCTGCGATCTGCTGATCGACAACCTGTTCAAGCGCATGGCCCAATCGCGGCGCCAGACCTTCATCCGCGAGCTGCGCAATCACCTCCACGGCCCCGGCCCCGACGGAACCTGAGGACGGTATCAACCATGTCCACCTCCTGGCTCCAGGGCTATGTCGACAAGGAAGTGGTCGCCGAGATCGGCGACGGCTTCACCGTGTTCGGCACCCTGATCGACGTCGACGACCACCACCTGCTGTTCGCCGATGCCGACCTCCATCACCAGGGCGAGGCCAACTCCTCGCGCGATGTCTATGCACTCGAGACGCGCGACCTCGGCATCCGCCGCAACCGCGAACGCCTCGCGGTGCCGCAGGGTCGGTTGATCGCCATCGCACTACTGCGCGAGGTCAGCGCGTGAACCGCTGGTGGATCCTCGCCGCCGCCTGCCTGCTCAGCGCCTGCATCGAGCATCGCGCCCAGGTCGCCGCGCCGCCGGGAGCCGAGCTGCTGGTCGGCGACGGCGTCCTGTCCACGTCCCCCCGCCGCCGCGGCCCCCTGCCGCACGAGATCCCGGCCACCGCTTGGCACCGCGACCCCACCGGCACCATCCACCGCGCCGACCTGCGCTGCGCCACGCCGCTGCCGTGGTGGCAGCGCTTTCCCGCCGACCTGCTCACCGATCTCTGGCCGGCGACCCTGCGCGTGTCCGCCGCGGGGGTCCTGCGTCCGCTGCCGATCCCCCCCCGCGACCCCGGCGAGCTCGAAGCGCTGGCCGCCGAACACGGCTACGCCAGCCGTCTGGTACATGCCTCGCCGGAACAGCCGTAAGCCGCTGGTGATACGCCGCGTCCGAGCCAGAATCGCCCCACATCGCGTCCGAGCGCCAACCCGGGCTCGTCGCCGCGCACCGGAGACCCGCCCCATGCGTAGCTGCCGCCTGTTCCTCCTCCCGCTGTGTCTGATCGCCGGCGCCTGCCTGCCCTGCGCCGCCGTCGACCGCCCCACCGACACCGAGTGGGAGCCGATCGCCGAAGTCATCGAGCAGCAGGGTCATGAAGCCCGCGACCAGCTCGCGGCCTTCGTCCGCAACCGCCGCTGGACCGAGGGCTGGGTCAAGCTCGCGCAGCTCGACCTGCGCGCCCGCGATTACGAGGACCTCGCCGCCCACGCCGCCAAGGCGCTGGAATACGCCTATGCCGACCTCGCCGAGCTCAAGGCCGGAACCCGCAATGTGCTCGATTACGAAGCGCTGCGGGCCAACGCCGCCTACCTGCGCATCTACGGGCTCAACCACACCGATCGCCCGGAAGCGGGAGCGGAGGTGCTCGAGGAATTCGGTAATTACGCCGACCCCGAAGGACTGGTCCACCTGCACGGCGCCGAGAGCTGGCTGCTGCTCGCCCAGGACAAGTTCGGCAAGGCCAAGGCCGAGGCGATCGACACCGCGATGCGCAACCTGCGCAAGGCCAAGGCCGCCGCCGGTTCGAGCCTGACCCAGGAATTCTACCACCTCGAAGCCCGGATCCACCAGGAGGAGGGCGACTACCTCAGCGACCTCGACCGCGAGGGCGACGCGCTCGCGAGCTATCTCAACGCCGCCACTGCCTACGAGCAGGCCTTCAAGCTCGGCCTCAACAAACCCGACGACTACTTCAACGCCGGCCGGCTGTGGTTCCGCCTCGTCCGCGCCAGCGACCGCGAAGATGAACGCGAAACCCGACTCGAGCGTGCCATCAAGGCCTTCGAACGCGCCGCCCGTTATCCCGGCAACAGCGACCCGGAGGCCTGGCTCAAACTCGGCGACGCGCATCTGTTGGCCGAAAACTGGGGCGACGCCTACCAGGCGCTCAAGGCGGCGATCGAACTGCTCGCCAATCCGGCCGACGCCCAGCAGCGCCAGCGCCTGGCCGCGGCGCACGCCCTGCGCGGCCGGGCGGCTCTCGAGCTGGCCAGCGCCAGCTCGGGCCGCAACGGCTGGCCCTACGACCGCGCGCTCGAGGACCTGCTCGCCGCCCGCGACCTCGGTGCCGATTCCCTGGCGCTGCACGAGAACACCCTGGTCGCAGCGATCTACGCCCTGAGCGCGACCACTGATCCCGCCCGCCGGCGCGAGCTCAACGCGCTGATCGAACAGACCCGGCCCAAGGCCAGCGCCGCAGCCGCGATCAGCCTCGCCCGCGCCTCCTACGATCAGGCCAAGGAAGCCTACGCCGAAGGCGAGGCCCCCGGCCCGGCGATCAACGAAGCCGCGAACGCCGCGACCCTGCTGGCGACCGATCTGGGCATCGATCCCGGCGACAGCGACGCATGGTCCAGCGCCGCATCCGCCAAGAACGAGCAGGCGGCCGATCGCTGGCGCTACCTCGGCCACGCCCTGCATCTGCAGGCCGAGCTGCGTGCCAGCGCCACCGGCGAAACGGGCGCAGCGGCAGAAGACGACCCGGCGAGCAACCAGACCGATCAGGTCATGATCGCCGCGCTGCGCGATCGCGCCGCCGCGGCCTGGCGCATCGCCGGCAACCTCGGCGACCACCTGGCGCGCGACCATTTCCTCACCCACCAGAGCCAACGCGATCCCACCACCGCCTACGCCGCCTCCTGGACCTATCTCGGCTGGAAGAGTTACCTGAGCATCAGCGGCTGGACCACGGCCATCGGCAATTACGGCGCCGCCGGCCGCTGGCGCAACACCCTGCACATCGTGGTCTGGTCGATCCTCGGCGCCATCTGCCTCCTGCTCTTCGCCAAGGGGTTCTTCCTCTCCCGCGGCCAGGAGGACGAGGCACCGCGCCGGGCGCGAGGCGGACGCGGCGGCGGCGGCGGACGCGAGGCCAAGCGCGCTCCGGCACGCGAAGGCC
>JBEPXK010000089.1:0-10550 GCA_041641915.1 Planctomycetota bacterium | reverse complement strand
CGATGACCGGCTGCCACCGGATGACGGTGGAGGAGATCGCCTTCGACTCCGGCGAGGTCCTGCGCCCGCGGCGCGTGGTGCTCCAGCGCACGCGCTTTCACGAGCACATGATCCGCCAGGGTCGGTTCCAGGTCACCGTGCAGATCGATCACCTGCCGGCAAACGCCACCCGGATCACGCGTATCCGCGGAAGCGGTCGCGCGATGGTCGAGGACGGGGCGGAGCGCCTGGTGCGCCTGGCGCCGATCGGGAAATGGCTGGGCAAGCGCGTGGGCGTGGCCGATATCGACGGGGTGGTCCTCCATCCGATCACCATCGACGGCAAGCGGGTCACCGTGGCCTACAGTCGTGCTGCCAACGCAGCGCTGGCCGCGATCGCGTACGCCGACGCCGCGGGCAGGGCGATCCCTAGCGGCGGCTATTCCTCCCATGGTGATGGCGATGGCTGGATCAAGCGCGAGCAGCGACTGCGGCGGACCCTGCCCGCCGACGGGGGGATGACCTTCCGTTTCCACGCCCCGACCGGGTCGCGCGCGTTCACCTTCGTGGTCGAGAACGTGCCGGTCGCCTATCAGAGCGTCGAACCGGTGCCGACGCCAATCGCCCGGGTGGTGCCTCCGCGCGGGGGGGGTGGCCGGCTGTTGCGCGCCTTGGGCGACGCCGTCGAATCGGTGTGGGAAGGCGATGCGGCGCCAGCGGACGCGCAGATCACCACCAAGCCGGCCACCCGCGCCGGCTCCGGGTCGCAGCAGGGTCGAGCGGCGCAGGTCGTTCCGGTCCAGGAGGACGCCGCGGAGGACGCCGCGGAGGAAGCCGACGCGCAGACACCGCCGCGAGCCGACGATTTCTGAGCCACCGTCCCGCGCAAAGCTCACTGAGCACCTTCGAACGGCCAGAACCGTCGTCAACGGGTCGGCCGACCGCGGGGTGGTTTGCTACGAGAATGGGCCGCAGGGCGGGGCCGGCGGCCGGTGGCGCGCGACGAGCGATAGCGAGCAAGCCGGGCCCGGAGGGACGCAGAGAACGCGGTCGCAGGCCGCGAACCCCGGCCGAGGCCGTGGGGGGCGGAGGCGGCATCGCGCAGCACCCGACCCGAAGCCGTAAGGGTCTTTGGCAGTTGCGTCCTGCCCCCAGGGCTCGATGCTCGCGGAGCCGAGGAGGAGCGCCATGTCCCTGTCTGTTCAGTTCAAGCGCGTGTCGATGCTGTGCATTGGGGCCGTCGTCGCGCTCGCGGCCGAAGCGTCCGATCCGGCGCCCGCCGCCGAGACCGCGGTGCTCCGCGGTCACCCGGACAATCTGAGTATGGACATCCGGCTGAGCTATGATGAGGACGGCGCGGTCGCCCGGCGCCAGGACAGCATCCGCCTGTCCTGCTCCTTTCCGCTCGCCGGGCACCCGGACCTGGTCGGTTACGAGGATCTGGTGCTCGACACGATCGTGTTCGACAACGGGGTCACGCTCGAACCGGAGGCGAACGTCGACCGCGAGGAGCGCTTCCGCGACTACGTGCTCAAGCGCGGCGAGTTCAGCGTGAGTTTCCCGCTGACCCGGATTCCGGAGCAGGCGAAGACGATCACCGCCATCCGTGGCCACTTCATCGCCATGATCAAACGCGGCGAGCCGCGGCTGGCCGAGCTGAACCCGATCAGCAAGTGGCTCGGCAAGCGGGTGGCGGTCAAGGACATCGCGGGTGCGATCATCAGCGTCGAAGAGGTCGGCAAGGACATGGTCGTGGTCAGCTACAACGACGCCGCCCGGGAAGCGCTCGATGAGATCACCTATCGCGATGGCGCGGGGCGCGAGGTGCCGACCAGCGGCTACTCCGGCAGCGGTTCGGGCTCCAACTACACCCGCCGTCAACGCATGCGTCGCGAGATCGGCGAGGATGGCGCGGTGATCTTCCGGTTCCACGGCGAGGTCGAGCGACGCGCGATGGAGATCCTGGTCGAGGACGTGCCCGTCGACATGGAGCCGCGCAAGGCGGTCGACGCGGTGATCTCGAGCACGCCGGCCTCGCAGGCCGACGCTGCAGCCGATGCCGCAGCCGAGGATGCGGCGGCCGACGGTGCGACCGAGTCGGCGCTCGAGGCGGTCGAAGACCGCGGCGCCGAAGGTTTCTGAACAGAGGGGGAGGCGAACATGCGCATGGAACACGTGGCCCTGAACGTGACCGACCCGGTCGCGGTGGCGGCTTGGTACGCCGAGCATCTGGGGATGACGATCGTCCGCTCCAGTAGCGAGGGGGCCCGGGCCCACTTCCTGCGCGATGACGCCGGCATGATGATCGAAATCTACCGCAACGAAGCGGCGCCGCTGCCCGACCGGCGCGCGATGCATCCGCTCGAGCTGCATCTCGCCTTCGTCAGCGCCGACCCGCTCGGCGATCGCGAGGAACTGATCGCGGCCGGCGCCGAGCTGATCGAGGAGATCCACGGCGAGGATGGCTCGTTGGTGGTGATGCTACGCGACCCCTGGGGCGCGGCCTTCCAGCTCTGTCGCCGCACCGTGCCACTCGGCGCCGAGGACTGATCGCCCGCGGCGATGCGCAGCGCAAACGACAGCCGACGCCGCACGGGGGAAGCCGGACGGTTTGGACCGCGCGACGCCGGCCATCAGCGATGATCAACGCATCGCCTGCGCCGCGGTTCGTCCGCACCGCACACGCGTCCAACCGATGACACCATCTGCCCGGCTGGTGGTCTGGCTCAGCGATCCTGAAACCTATGCTTGCCGCGGATCGGCGTCTCCTGCGTTGGGATTACCTCGATGTGGCGCTGCCACACCTGCGTCATCCCACCTCGTATCTGTCCATCCGGGGCATGGCGACCACTAACGCGTTGGCACCGGCAGCAATGGCGCAATCGGTCTGGCGCGAACGCGTGGCGATCGGGCTCTCAGAGTCCGCGCCAGCTCTCCGGGCGCAGCGGCAGTTCGCCGGCGAGCGCCGCGTCGATCCGCGCGAGCGCGTCGGCCTTGTGGCGCGGCAGGCGAATGCGCAGCGGCAGGTAGTTCGAGGCGTGATCGGCGAGGAACAGCCCCCGGCTGATGTCGATCGCGGCGAGCAACTCGCGTAATTCGGCCAGGATCGCCGGCGGTTCGGGCAGGACGAAACGGCCGTCGGCGATCGCCGCGGCCAGCGGGGTGCCGGGCAGCGGCATCAGCGTCAACGCGGCGATGTGCGCCGGGTCGATCGCCGAGAGCGCGGCGCCAGTGGCGCGGGCATGTTCGCGCCAGCGATCCGCGCCGCCGAGGCCCAGCAACACCGTGAGCGAGAGTTTGTAGCCGGCCGCGATCAGCCGGCGCGACTGGGTGATCTGCGTGCGCGCGTCGCAGCCTTTGTTCACCATCGCGAGCACCGCGTCGTCGCCGGATTCCAGCCCGAGGTAGGCCATGCGCAGGCCGGCTGCGCGCAGCTCGGCGAGCTCGGCGTCGCTCTTGCCGGCCACGCTGGGGGCACTGGCGTAGCAGGCGATGCGCTCGACCCGCGGCAGTCGCTCGCGCACATGTGCGAGGATCCATAGCAGGCGGTCGGTCGGCAGCGCGGTCGGGTCGCCATCGCAGAGGAACACCCGGCGCGTCTCCGGCCGGTGGGCCGCGGCCCAGTCGAGGTCGGTGGCGATGCGCGCCGGTGCGGTGGGATGGTAGCGAACCCCGCGATAGGTGCCGCAGAAGCCGCAGGCGTTGTGCGAACAGCCGACGCTGACCTGGAGGATCAGGCTCTCGGCCTCGCTCGGTGGACGGATGACGTGACCTTCGTAGCGCATGGTCAGGACTCCGGGTCGCGCGCGGCGCGGTCGAGGGCGGCGGTGCTGTGCGCCGGCGGGATCACCGCCTCGGGGTGACCGGTGAGGAAGCCGCGCAGGGCGGGCACGGCCAGGCCGCCGAGGCCGAGGGCGATCATGCCCCCGCCGCAGACGGCGAACACCAGATCGATCCGGCCGCCGATGGCATCGGTCGCCAGGCCGGACACGGCGTAGGCCAGCGGCATGATCATCGTGCACAGGGTGCCGATGAGCGAGAGCGCGCGGCCACGGACGCTTTCGGGCAGGCTGAGTTGGAGCGTGGTATAGATCGCGTTGATCACGATCCCCAGGCCCAAGCCGCTGACCAGCAGGGCGACAAAGGCCAGAGGCGGTTCGCGGATCAGCGCGAGGGCGGCGATACCGAGCCCGGTGAGCAGTTGGGCCGGGATCGAGATGCTCACGAAGCGTGGCCAACGCGCCTGCCCCCAGGCCAAGAGCAGGAAGCCGCCGATCAGCCCGGCGCCGAAACCGGCGAAGAGGAAGCCGAGCCACGCCGGGGTGGTGTCGAGGAAGTCGGCCTGCTGGGTGTAGAACGGCAACAGCACCATCAAGGGGGCGAGGAACCAGTGGAAGGCGGCGGCGACGATCGTTACCGCGCGCAGCGAGCGCCAGCGCCAGACGAAGCGGAAACCGTCGAGCATGTCGTGCCACAGGGGCGGCCGCTCGCAGGTCCCACGGGGGCGTTCCGGTTCGCGGATGAAGGTCTCGCTCGCGGCGCTGGCGAGGAACGAGATCCCGTCGAGCAGCATCAGCAGCGGCATCCCCAACGCGGTGTAGGCGATGCCGGCCAGCGCCCGGCCGCCGAGCTTGCCGCCCTCGCTCGCCGCGAGGTTGGCCGCGTTGGCCCGGCCGATGCTGGCCCTGGGGACCAGATCGGGGGTCATCGCGCTGACGGTGGGCCAGAACAGGGCGTTGATCAGCGAGGCGGCGATCCGGTTGACGAACAGCAGGCCCAGCAGCAGCAGGGTCGCTTGGGGGACGGTGAAAAAGGCGATGGCCAGGATCAGGCCGAGCACGCCGAAGAGCAGATCGCAGGTGACCAGGATGCGCTTACGCGAGTGACGGTCGGCCAGCGCGCCACCGAGTGGCCCGAGGATGCACGAGGGGAAGGCGGAGGCGAACAGCAGCAGGCCGAGCACCGTGGCCGAAAGGCCGCGTTCGACCACCCACAGCCCCAGGGCCAACTCGTGCAACTGGGTGCCGGCCTGGCTGAGCAGCTGCCCCTGCCACAACAGGGTGAAGTCGCGGTTCCACAGCCGGGTCGGTGGAGGCGGCGCTCGCATGCAGGCGGTCCAAGAGGGGATGGGCGCGTGGGGTCCCGGAGCGGCGGATCCGGCCGCCGCCCTACTCGGCCGGCTCGGGGGCGACGACCCGGAGCTGCAAGACAGCGATGCGCGTGGTCCCTTCGGTCTGTATGGTCTGCAGCACCAGGCGCAAGGGCTCCGTGCCCGGCAGCTCGTAGGCCTGGTCGAGCGCCGGCAGGATCGAGCCGTCGGCGGCGGTGATGGCGAAGCTGACCGTGCCGTCGAGCGCGATGGAGGCGACCAGCACCAACTCGGTGGTGATGTCGCCCACCGGCAGGGGGCGCAGGGGCGCAAAGGCGATGCGTTCCCCCGTGGTGAGCACCCCGGTCATGCGTCCGGCAGGCTCCTCGGCGCTCGCGCCACGTGCATCGAAGGCAACCCGCGCGTACCGGTTGTCGCGCTCGAGCCCGAGCAGCGCCACCGATCCGGGTTCGATGCGGAAGGTGACGTGCACGCTGCAGCCGGGCGGGATGTCACGGCCGAGACGCAGGCTCGGCAGGCTGGCCTCGGGCATCACCCGCCAGTCGCGTCCGTCGACCGTCGCGGTGGTCACGCTCGCCGTGGCCGCCGTATCCCAGACCAGCGCGCCATCGCTCAGCGCGACATCGGCGCCATCGAAGAGCGCGAGCACGGTGGGCTGGACCGAGGCGAAGTCCCATTCCCAGCCGCCGCCTTCCGCCGGTTCCTCGTCATCGTCGCCGGTCGCAGCGGGATCGCGGATGCGTAGGATGCGTCCGTGGGCCTTGAGCAGGGCGATGACGGCCAGGGTCTGCGCGGACTCGGCCGCCTGGTTGAGGAACCAACCGCCCGCAGGGTGTCCGTAGATCCACAGGAAGGCGGCCCGGTGCAGCTCGGGCACTTCAAGCGCGGCGTTGGCGGCGGCACGGGTGCAGATGCCCGGCAGGAGCGGAAGCACCTCGTTGGCATCGACGGCGAGGCGCGAATCGCTGTCGACGAGTTCGGCCATGAACCGTCCGTTCTCGGCCGTGCCGATCAGACGCGCTTCGAGTTCGCGGCCGTTGCCGTCGAGCTGGACCGGTTCGCCTTCGCGTTGCAGGTGGGCATCGAGCGCCCGATGCATCGCTTCGGCGCGGTCGATGAGGTCCTCGAGCGCGGAGAGATGGGCGGCGAACTCGCCATTCTCGAGTCGCGGTGTGCTGGTCCGTAGCGCGTTGTTCAGGCGGCGGTAGTCCGGGTCGCGATGTTCGCGAGGCGCGCCGCGGTATTCGAGGATCAACGTGCCGAGCTGCTTCCAGGCCTCCTCGCTACGCTCCTGGACCACTTCGACCTGCTGCTGGCGCTCCGCGGCTTCGCGTTCGGCGATGATGGTGCGTTTGCTCGCCAGGGCCTGCGCCAGGCGGTCGCGCTGATCGGCGGCAACCTCGAGCGTCGCGAGCGAGGCCTGCAGCTGGTCGAGCGTGGCCAGATTGTGGGCGCGCGCGAGCTCCAGCTGGGCGGCGCGATAGACCGGCAGGCGCTTGCGCGCAAGTTCGGTGCGCAGCTCGCCCTCGCGGCGTTGCAGCGGTTGGCGCGCGAGCACGTGGTCGATCTGCCCCAGCTGGAGGTCGTCGAGGATCGCTTCGGCGGCGTTGGTCTCACCCTGCTCGATCAACGCCGCGGCGCGGTCGAGTTGCTCCTGCTTGGCGGCCACGGCGGCATCGCGCAGGCGTTGGGTCAGCAGCTGTTCGTGCTCCTGCAGCAGGGCCAGGGCTTCGGGCACCGACTGGAGATAGGGATGGCGGAGGCCCTTGGGTCCACGCAGCGTGGCGAGGGCGGCGGCGGGGTCGTCGCTCAAGCCGGCGATGAAGGCCCGCGCGTCGGCGATCGCCGCGGCGGTTTCGTCCTTGACCTCCTGCTGTTGCTGGTCGGTGGCGACCACCGCTTCGTCATCGTCGCCGAGCAACAGCAGCGCCGCGCCGCCGCCGAGGCCCGCTAGCAGCAGCACCGCGATCAGGACCAGCGCGCCGTTACCGCCGCCGCGCTCACTCAGCTCCTCGGATACGGCGCGACGACCGGCGCCCCCGCGCCGGCGTGGGGTGCGGCTGCGTGGCGGGGTCGCGGTGCGCGTGGCGGTGGCGATCGCGGCCTGCTCGAAACTGTCGGGGTCGGGGTAGCGCTCGGCCGGATCCTTGCTCATCAGCCGGCGGATGAAGTCGCGCCAGCCGGGCGGGAGGTCGCAGTGCTCGGCCGGATCCGGCACCGGATCGGTCACGTGGGCGCGCATCATCTCACGCGAGCTGCCACGGCGGTAGGGGGGGTGTCCGGTGATCAGGTGGAACAGGGTGGCGCCGAAGCTGTACTGGTCGCTACGGTGATCAACGGTGTGACCGCGGGCCTGCTCCGGGCTCATGTAGCGCGGGGTGCCAAGGACCTTGCGCCGTCCCTGATCGTCACGGTCCTCGTCTTCGGGCTCGGTGATATGCATCGCCAGGCCGAAGTCGGCGAGTTTGATGCGCCCGTCGCGGGTGCGCATGATGTTCTCGGGCTTGACGTCGCGGTGGACCATGCCCATGCGCGCGGCGTAGGCGAGAGCGCGGGCGATCTCGGTCATGACCTCGGCGGCGAGCTCGCGATCGAGCGGGCCCTCGCGCTCGAGGATTGCACGGAAGTCCTCGCCGTCGACGTATTCCATCGAGAAGTAGTGGACCGTCCCGCCGCGCACGGTGTCCCGGCCGACGTCATGGACGGCGATGATCCCCGGATGGGTGATGCGGCCGGCGGCCTGGGCCTCGCGGGTGAACTGCTCGGCAAACTTGGGGTCGCGCTGGACCAGTTGCGGATTGAGCACCTTGAGCGCGACATGACGATCGATCGAGGTCTGGCGGGCGAGATAGATCTCGCCCATGCCACCGCGGCCGATCAGCCGCTGGATGTGGTAGCCGCCGATCCGATCGTCTTTCTGGAGTATGGTCATGATCGTCCACCACCATTCTGTCGCGGCTGCGAGCGCATCAAGAACCGCCCTCCCCGGCTGGCACAGGGTGGCCCAGACAAGCGCGCTTGGCAGGCGCGGGCGCGGCGGTATGTCCGGGGCCATGATGCCCCGGGTCACTCTCATCGGCTACCGCGCCTGCGGCAAGACCTACCTCGCCGAGCGCCTCGCCGAACGCCTCGGGTGGCCGTGGGCCGATGTCGACGCGGCAGTGGTCGCGCGCTCCGGCCGGCCGATCGCCGATCTGTTCCGCGAGGCGGGCGAGGAGGCCTTTCGCGCGCTCGAACGCGACTGCCTGGCCGAGTTGCTCGCCGGCTCGCAGCCGATGGTGGTGGCGACCGGCGGCGGCGTGGTGCTCGATCCGGCCAATCGGGCGCTGCTGGCGCGGGAGGGGGGCCTGGTGGTCTGGCTGCGCGCCGCGCCGGAGCTGGTGCGCGAACGTCTGCGCGGCGATGGAGGGGTGCGCCCGAGTCTGACCGGGCGTGGTTTGCTCGCGGAGGTCGAGTCCGTGCTCGCCGCGCGCGAGCCCTTGTACGCGCAGTGCGCGGATGTGACAATCGCGGCGGCCGACGCTGTGGAAGCGAAGTTGGATCGGCTGGTCACGATTGTGGAAAACCGGTCGGAAACCACCTGAGCGGCGCACTTGCGGCGTCGAAAAGCCGGTCGGAAGCTCAGCTTGGTGCTGCGTCATACCCCGGTCTAGCATACGGGGCAGGGAGGTGCATGTGGCGGAAAGCGACACGATGGAGCCGCGCTCTGGCGCCCCGGCGCGCCGCGAGGGCGATGGCGAGCGTCAGGCGCAGAACGAGACCAGCAGCGCGGTGCGGGAGATGCCGCACAGCAACGAGCTCGAACGCATGGTTCTCGCCGCCCTGCTCGATGGGCGCAACCTGGCGATCCACACCATCCGCCAGACCATCGAGCACCCGCTCTTCTTCTTCAGTCGCAACCATCGCATCATCTACCTCGCCTGCATCGATCTCGACGACCGCGGTGAGCATATCGACGCCGCGGCGGTCGCCGAGCTGCTCAAAGGCGCCGATTTCCGCGTGTTTCTCAAGCGTTTGCGCCAACAGCAGGTCCTGCTCGAGTCCAACCAGCTCGACGGCATGTCGCCGGCCCAACGCCAGGCGCTCTATCGTTGGCGGCCCGAAGACGCCGCCGCCGGTTTCGACGACAGCGCGCTGGCCGCGGTCGGCGGTTACGCCGCGGTGCTGGAGATCGTCGAACACTACGCCTCGACCCACGCCCTGGCACGCAACGTCCGCCAGCTCGCCGACTACTACTACAAGCGGCGCCTGATTCTCGACCTCACCCGGCTGAGCGACAAGGCCCACCGCACCACCGACAGCTTTCAGGACCTGATCGACACCGCCGGGCAGAGCATCCTCGAGCTGGCCCGCTATGGGGACGACCAGCGCACGCGGGTATTCGATCTCGACTCGGTGGTGGAGGAGACGCTCGAGGCGATCAACCAGCAGGTGGAAAATCCCAACGAGGGCGTGCAGACCGGCTACCAGCACATCGACGACATGCTCATGAGCCTGCGCCCCGGCGGGCTCTACGTGCTGGCCGCGCGCCCCGGCGTGGGCAAGACCAGTTTCGCGCTCAACATCCTGCACCACGTCTGCGGCTCGGAGACCGACGCGCTCTCGGCGCTGTTCTTCAGTCTGGAGGTCGACCGGGTCGACCTGATGAAGAAGCTGGTTTGCGCCGAAGCCGGGATCGAGTTCAAGTCGCTCGAGCGGGGGATCATCCGCGACCACGAGTGGGAGGCCCTGCATCAGGCGGCGCAGCGGTTCCGCACCTGGAAGCTCGATCTGATGGACGTCAGCGACCTGACGGTGCAGGCGTTGCGGTCGGTGGCCAAGCGCCACCACCTCGAACGCGGCGGTGATTTCAAACTGATCGTGATCGACTACCTCCAGCTGCTCTCGAGCAGCCGGTCGGGCATCAACGAGTACGAGAAGATATCCGAGATCAGCCGCACGCTCAAGATCCTCGCGCGCGAGATGCGCATCCCCGTGCTCGCGCTCTCGCAGATGAGCCGCGACGTCGAGAAGGCGGGCAAGAGCCGTGAGCCGAAGCTCTCCGACCTGCGCGGCTCGGGCTCGATCGAGCAGGACGCTGATGCGGTGATGTTCCTCCACAAGCTGGAGGCCGAAGGCGAGGAGGAACCGGTCGGCGACGGTCACGACATCAAGCTGGTGCTGGCCAAGAACCGCTTCGGCCCGACGGGGCATCAGTTGCTGAAGTTCTTCCCCGCGCGGCAGCGCTTCGTCGAGATCACCCGCGAGGACCTCGGCGCCGCCGGCACCGGCGTGCCCGCCAGCGGCGAGCGCCACGAGCGGCTGGAAGCGGTGCCGGATGACGACGAGGATCTTTTCGGATGATCTGGCTGAAACCCCGGCCGCTGCTCTCGCTATAGCGACCTGGAGGATTGTGGACATGGGACGGTTGATGGTGGCATGGCTGATTGGCGTCGTGTGCGCGGCGCACGCTGATGCGAGC
>JBEPXK010000088.1:0-10573 GCA_041641915.1 Planctomycetota bacterium | reverse complement strand
AAATGGGCCGAAGGCCCGGCGGAAACGCCAGCGAAGCTGGCGAAGGGCGACAGAGGCCGGGGGGGTGTGCGCCGAAGGCGCGAGGGGGCAGCGCCCCCTCTGAGAAAAGCCTCACAGTTGGGGGCGGGCAGCGCCGGTGAGGCGTTCCTTGATCCGGCTGAATACCGAGCGCTTGCGCCAGCGATCGAGATCGATCTCGCGCGCCTCGGCGACGTCCTCGGTGTAGTGGCGGTCGAGGGTGCTGGCGAGCTCGGCGTCGAGGACCACCAGCGCGAGCTCGTCGTCCTTGGACATGCTGCGCTGATCCCAATTGGCCGAGCCGATCACCGAGAGGATCCCGTCGACGGTGATCAGCTTGGCGTGGACCATGCTGCGCTGGTACTCGTGGATCTCCACCCCGGCGTCGAGCAGCTCGGCGAAGCGCCGGTTGCCGGCCAGCTGCGCCATGCGTTTGTCCATGTGCGGCCCGGGCAGCAGCAGCTCGATGCGCACGCCGCGCGCGCGTGCGGTGCGCAGGGCGTCGACCAGGATGTCGCCCGGCACGAAATACGGGGTGGTCACGCGGATGTGTTCGCGCGCGCTGAGCACCACCAGCTGCAGCAGGGTGGCGATGTCGCTCCACTTGACCGTCGCGGTGGTTTTGAGCGTCTGGATCAGCGACGGCCCACAGTCCTGCTCGGTGCGCATCCAGGTATCATCGTAATTGGACAGCCGGTGCCCGGCCTCGGCCCATTCGTCGACGAAGGCCCCCTGCAGGCAGGGCACGGCCGGGCCCTGGATGCGGAAATGGGTTTCGCGCCACTCCTCGGGCGAACGCACGTCGCCCTCCCATTCGCGGGCGATGCCCACCCCACCGGTGAAGGCGACCCGCGAATCGCAGACCAGCACCTTGCGGTGGGTGCGGTTGTCGCTCTGCCAGATCTTCCAACGCATCGGCGGGCGGAACCAGATCAGCACGCAGCCGGCCGCCTCGAGGCGATCGACCAACTCGTCGGGCATCGGGCCGGCGCCGATGGCATCGAGGATGATCTGGACGCGGACGCCGGCGCGGGCGCGTTCGACCAGCGCAGTGGCGAAGCGTTCGGCGATCTCGCCGGTCCAGTAGACGAAGGTGAGGAAGTCGATGGTGTGCTGCGCCGCGGCGATCGCCTCCAACATGGCGGGGAAGATCTCCACCCCGTTGCGCAAGGGCGTCACCCGGTTGCCGGCGGTGAAGGGCACGCCCAACCCCGCGGTGAAGGCGGTCTCCAATTGCCGGCTGCGATCATCCGCGTCGTTCGCTGGCGGCGGCTGGGCCGGGCTGTCCACGTCCATGGTCTGGCTCATGCCCCCGACCCTAAGCCCCCGCGCCGGCCACCTACACCGCGGTGTAGGCCCGGCACAGGCTTCACCGGCGTGAAAGCCGGCGCGCGCAGCGTAAGATGGCCCTCGCCGTAGGATGCAGCATGCGCATTGGCGGCAGAGGAGAGCCAGCCATCGGTGAAGCCCAGCAGCAAGGCCAACCCTCCAGCGCCGGGCTGCGCGATACGCTCGACGTCGACCTCGCGCAGTTGATCGCAGAGCTCGCGCGCGACGGCGAACGGCCGGCGCTGATCGCCGTCGGGCGCGAGGGCGAGACCGACACCTGGAGCCGCGCCCGGCTGGCCGATACCGCCCGGCGTCTGGCTGGCGGACTCGCCGCAGACGGCTTCGGCCCCGGCGACACCCTTGCCGTGCTCGCGGCCAGCTCTCCGCGATGGGTCGCCACCTGCCTTGCGGTGTGGCAGCTCGGCGGCGTGGTGGTACCGATCGATGTCCAATTCCCGGATGCGATCCTCGCCGACGTGCTGGCCGACTGCGGCGCGGGCTGGATCGCGCTCGACGCCGCCGGCGCCGAGCGCCTGGATCGCCTCGAAGGCCCCGCCGACGCCCGCCGACTGCAGCTCGACGATGCGAACGAGCAGTCCGACTGGCAGCGGCTGACCGCCGCCGATCCGGCACCGTGCGCGGGACGCGACCCGGGCGACCGGGCGGTGATCTTCTACACCAGCGGTACCAGCGGCCGGCCCAAGGGCGTCCCGCTGGCCCATCGCAACCTCGCCTACCAGTTCCGGGCGGTGGAGCACTTCGCCTTGCTGCGCGACGACGACGTGGTCCTGCTCCCGCTGCCGCTGCACCACGTCTACCCCTTCGTGCTCGGCCTGCTCGCCCCCCTGGTCTGGGGCTGCCCGCTGGTCCTGCCCTACGAACTCACCGGACCGGCGGTGCTCCAGGCGGTACGCAGCGGCGAGGTCACGCTGATCGTCGGCGTGCCGCGGCTCTATCGCGCCCTGGTCCAGGGTATCGATCGCCGCGTGACCGAGACCTCGCTGCTGGTGCGCCCGCTGCTGCGCGCGGCGATGGCGCTCGCGCGCGGCTGTCGGCGCCGCCTGGGGCTGCGGCTCGGCCGTTGGTTGCTGCGCCCGCTCCACGCCCAGCTCGGTCCCTCGCTGCGGTTGCTCGCCAGTGGCGGCTCGCCGTTGGATCCGCAACTGGCCTGGCGTCTCGAAGGCCTGGGTTATCGCGTCACCATCGGCTACGGACTGACCGAGACCTCCCCCCTGCTCGCGCTCACCCCGCCGGGTCGCGGGCCCTTCGACAGCGTCGGCGAGACCGCGCCGGATACCGAGCTGCGCATCGCCACCGCGGTCTCGGACCAGCTGGCTCCGGGCGAGGGCGAGGTCCAGGCGCGCGGCCCGGGCGTGTTCCAGGGCTACCTCGATCGCCCTGAAGCCACCGACGAAGCCTTCACCGACGACGGCTGGTACCGCACCGGCGACCTCGGCCGGATCGACGCCGCCGGCCATCTGCGCCTCTCCGGCCGGCTCTCGAGCATGCTGGTCACCGCCGGCGGTGAAAACATCCAGCCGGAGACCGTCGAACAGGCCTACGAGGGCCATCCGGCGATCGCCGAAATCGGCGTGCTCCAGGACGGCGAGGACCTGGTCGCGCTGGTGGTGCCCGATCGCGGCGCGATCGCTCGCGGCGAGGCCGGCGGCCAGAGCGCGGTCGAACCGGCGATCGCCGCGGCCATGCGCGCGGTCGGCGCGCAGCTGCCCAGCTACCAACGCCCGGGTGCCCACCGCCTGCGCGGCGCCCCCCTGCCGCGTACCCGCCTGGGCAAGATCCGCCGCAAGGCGCTGCGCGAGGCCTACAACGAGGCCGGCGCGCAGGACGCCGGCGCGCGGCGCACCGGACCGCTGAGCGAAACCGAGCTCGGCGAGGCCGACCGTCGGCTGCTGCGCGACCAACGCGCCCGCAGCACCTACCGGCTGTTATGCGAGCGGCTGAGCGACCGGCCGGTGGCGCCGGACGCCGACCTCCAGCTCGACCTCGGACTCGATTCGATGGCCTGGCTCGACCTGACGCTCGACCTGCGCCGCCACACCGGCGTTGAGCTCGACCAGGCGACCATCGCCGGCCTGACCAGCGTCCGTTCGCTGCTCGAGGCGGTCCGCGACGCCGAACAGGGCGAGGAAGAGCAATCCGCCTCGCCGGTCGATCGCCCGCTGCGCCATCTCGACGCGCAGCAGCGCCGCCACCTGCACGACCTGTCGCGCCCACTGCGCGCCTGCGCCCGGCTCACGATCACCCTCGCGCGCGCCCTGTTCCGCCATGGCTGCCACCTGCGTTGCCACGGCATCGAGCAGCTCGACCGCCCGGGGCCGTTCATCATCGCCCCCAATCACGCCAGCGTGGTCGACCCGCCGGCCCTCGCCGCCGCGATGGGCTACCACCGCCTGCGCCGGGTGTGGTGGATCGCCTATGCTCCGGTCGCCTTCGGCAACCCGCTGGTGCGCTTCTTCAGCCGCCTCGGCCGAGCGGTGCCGGTCGATCCGCGCGGCGGCGCCGCCGCCAGCCTCGCCGTCGGCGCGCTGGTGCTGCGCGCCGGCCGGGTGCTGGTCTGGTTCCCCGAAGGCGAGCGCAGCCCCGACGGCGCGATGCAACCCTTCCGCCCCGGCATCGGCCTGCTGATCGAGCGGCTGCGCGTCCCGGTGGTTCCGGTGCACATCGCCGGCACCTTCCCGGTGTTGCCGCGCGAGCGCCTGGGCATCCACCGCAATCCGATCACCGTGCGCATCGGCGCGCCGCTGACCCGCGACGAGCTGGTCGACGAGCGCGAGCCGGACGAGCCGGCGCAGCAGATCGCCCAGCGCCTCCACGCGGCGGTCGCGCGCCTGGGCCGCAGCGACTGAGGCCGATCGCGGATGGCCACCCCACCTGAGGACCGCCGCGCCGGATTCGCCTCGCGCAGAGCGCTGTGGTCCTGGGTGGTCTACGACTGGGGCTCGAACGCCTTCGCCACGGTGATCCAGACCTTCGTCTTCGCCACCTTCTTCACCCGCGCGGTCGCGCCCGACCCGACCACCGGCCAGAGCTGGTGGAGCTGGGCGATGGCCATCGCCGCAGTGTGCATCGCCGTGCTCGCGCCAATCACCGGCGCGATCGCCGACAGCACCCATCGGCGCAAACCCTGGATCGCCGCCGGCACCGCCCTGTGCGTCTGCGCCACCGCCTGCATGTGGCTGATCCGTCCCGATTCCGGCTGGGCACTCGCCGCGCTCGCCTTCGGCGCGATCGGCACACTCGGCAGCGAACTCGCCCTGGTGCCCTACAACGCCATGCTCGCCGACCTCGTGCCGCGCCGACGCCTCGGCAGCTGGTCGGGCTATGGCTGGGGCGCGGGCTATCTCGGTGGCCTGGCCTGTCTGGTGGTGGTACTGCTGCTGTTCGTACGCGAGGGCACGCCCGTGCGCGCCTGGCTCGGCGACGGCGACGCGATCCATCTGCGCACGGCCTTCGTGTTCTGCGCCGTGTGGTATGCCGGCTTCAGTCTGCCGTTGTTCCTGTTCACCCCCGAGCAGGCGCCCGCGACCCGGAACGGCGGCCAACAGCAGCGCGAGAATCCCTTCACCCGGCTGATCCGCGGCCTGCGCGGCCTGCGACGGCGCCCCGACGTGTTGCGCTTCCTCGTCGCCCGGCTGCTCTACATCGACGGCATGGCGACCTTGTTCCAGCTCGGTGGCGTCTACGCCTCCGGCGCCTTCGACATGGACGCCAGCCGGGTGCTCTACTTCGGCATCACGCTGACCGCGGCCGCGGGCATCGGTGCGATCGCCTTCTCGCGGGTCGACGACCGCATCGGCGGTCGCCGCACCGTGCTGCTGGGCCTGGCCGCGCTCTGCGTCGGCTGTGGCGTGGCCCTGCTTGCACCGAGCGAGCCCTGGCTCTGGGCCGGCGCAGTGGTCATCGGGACCTTCGTCGGCCCGGTGCAATCCGGCAGCCGCTCGTTGATGGCGCGGATGGCCAGCGAGGAAGAACGCGGCGAACTCTTCGGCCTGTTCGCCTTCTCGGGCAAGGTGATGTCCTTCCTCGGGCCGGCCTCAGTCGGCCTGGTCACCTGGCTCAGCGGCAGCCAACGCTGGGGCATGACCAGCGTGTTGGTGTTCCTCGCCGGCGGTGGGCTGGTCCTGCTCACGGTGCGTGAACCGGAGCAGGAGCCGGAGCAGGACGCCGCCTGAGCCACCACCGCGCTCCTTGCCGCTTGGTCATGACGCCGGGGCCAGTTAGAGTGGGCCGTTGCCGTGACCCATCAGACGACGCAGGACATACGACACGAATTGCGATCGACGCGCCTGCGCCTGTTCCTGGCCATGGCTGCGATCGGCGCCGTGGTCTTTCTCGGCGCCGGCATCGCCATCTACCGCGTGGCCACCGCACAGGTACGCGATCACGTCGACGAGCTGCTCGACCGCTCGACCAACACCCTACACGACCTGGTCGAGACCTCGGCCCGGACCTCGATCCGCAGCCTGCTGCGCGGCACGGTGGAGACCATCGAAGACCAGGCCTACCAGGAATTGGCGCTGGTCGAACGCGGCGAGATCAGCCTGGCCACCGCCCGGGCCAATATAGCCGCCCACGCCGACAAGGTCACCATCGGCGAGACCGGCTATTTCTACATCCTCGATGAATCCGGCCTGGTGATCCACCATCCGCACCCCGCGGTGCAAGGCACGGTACAGAGTGATTTCGCCTTCGTTCGCGAGCAGATGCAACGCCGGGTGGGTTACCTTGAGTACGCCTGGCGCAACCCCGGCGAGGCCGAGCCGCGGCCCAAGGCGCTGTACATGGCCCACGTGCCCGAGCTCGGCTGGATTCTCAGCGCCACGGCCTACACCGAGGAGGTCGCCAACCTGATCGAGATCGAGGACTTCCGCGAACGGGTGCTCTCACACCGCTACGGCCCGAGCGGCTACGCCTACATCATCGATTACCACGGGCGCATCGTCGTCCATCCCCACCTGGCCATCGGCGAACGTCACCCCGCACTCCAGCCCGGTAGCCCGATCTTCGACGACCTGATGGCCGAACGCGACGGGACGGTGGAGTATGCCTGGCGCAATCCCGGCGAGGACGCACCGCGCACCAAGCTGGTGCAGTATCGCCACATCAATGACATGCAGTGGATCATCGGCGCCTCGCTCTATCCCGACGAGGTCTACCGCCCCGTCGGCCAGATGCTCCACATCCTGATCGTCGCCCTCGGCCTGGCCCTCTGCGCCTTTTTCGCGCTGTCGTGGTGGCTGAGCAACCGCATCGCCGGCCCGCTGCGCACCATCGTCGCCGGGCTGCAGAGCGGCGGGCACGGCCAGTTCACCGTCCGCCTGCCCGACATGGGAACCAGTGAGTTCGGTTACCTCGCGACCAATTTCAACCGCTTCATGGAACGGCTCGAGCAATACGACAGCGCGCTGCGCGAGACCCTCGAGCAACAGCGCCGCAGCGAGCTCTCGCTCGGCCGCTCGCGCCAGATGCTCCAGACCGTGCTCGACAGCATCCCCGTCGCCGTCGCCTGGCGTGACCGCGATGGGATCATCCGCGGCTGCAACCGCGAGTTCGCCCGTCAGGCCGACCGCGAGAACCCAGAGGAGGTGGTCGGGCTGAGCGACGGCGATCTGCCGTGGGCCGAACAGGCGCCGGACCTGCGCGCACGCGACCGGCGCGTCCTCGAACACGGCCAACCCGAGGCCGATTTCGAGCTGACCATACCCGGCGACGGCGGGGCCCCGCTGAGCGTGTTGGCGAGCATCGTGCCGATGCGCGACGAGCACGACCTGATCAACGGCGTGCTCTTCGCCGGGCTCGACATCACCGCGCGCAAACAACTCGAAGCCTCGTTGCAGCGCGCGATCCGGATGGAATCGGTCGGCCAGCTCGCGGCGGGCGTGGCCCACGATTTCAACAACGCCCTGACCGGGATCATCGGCGCCGCCGAGCTGCTGGCCGAGCGCGCCGAGGCCGGCAGCCGCAGCGCGACCCTGTCGCAGACCATCCTGCGTGCCGGCGAACGCGCCGCGACGCTGATCGGCAAACTGATGGCCTTCTCGCGCGACACCGCGGCGATGCGGATCACCGTCAACGTCCACGAGCTGATCGCCGACGCGGTCGACCTCGCCCGCCACGGCAGCGATCCGCGCATCACCTTCGCCACCAGGCTCGAGGCCCGGGCCGCAGTGGTCGAGGCCGATCCGGCGCTGTTGCAGAACGCGGTGCTCAACCTCTGCCTGAACGCACGCGACGCGATGCAACAGGGCGGGCAGATCCGGATCGAGACCGCCGACGTGGTGCTCGATACCGAGAACTGCGCCGATCTGCCCTTCGCCGTCGAGCCCGGGCCGTATCTGCGCCTGCAGGTGATCGACACCGGCACCGGCATGCCGAGCTCGGTCGCCGAACATATCTTCGATCCCTTCTTCACCACCAAGGCCCCGGGCCAGGGCACCGGTCTCGGCCTGGCCAGCGTACGCGAGACCATCGTCGAACACGGCGGCGCGATCCAGGTCGACTCGGCGCTGGGCCAAGGCAGCCGATTCAGCATCTACATCCCCGTCACCGGCGTGCTCCCGCAGGCGCCGGAAACGCCGTCAACCGACGCCCCGGGCGGCGGCAGCGTGCTGGTGGTCGACGACGATCCGACCACCCGCGATGTCACTGCCGAGATGCTGCGCGCCGAAGGCTACGAGGTCGCCGTCGCCACCTGCGGCCGCGCCGCGCTCGAGCTGGTCGCCGAGCGGTCACAGGCGATCGACGCGGTCGTGCTCGACATCCTCATGCCGGACATGAACGGCGAAGACGTGCACACCGGCCTGCAGGCCCTGCGCGCCGACCTGCCGGTGATCATCGCCACCGGTTATGCCGGCGAAGGCGCGATCGACCGCCTGATCGACCGCGGCGTCGCCGGGGTGCTGCGCAAACCCTACCGCCGCCGCGACCTGCTCGACCTGTTGCATGGCACCATCAGCCAGGCGTCAGAGGATACCGCCACCAGACGGATCGACGAGCGCGAGCGCGAAGCGCTGAATCACGACACCACCCGGGCCACCGACCCGACCCTCTGCGTCGACACACCGGTGGTCGAACTCCACGTCGGCCGCTCGGGCCTCGACGTCGCACTCAAGGCGCTGCTCGAAGATCGCGGCTATCGGGTGGTCGAACCGGGCGTCGCCGGCCCCGTGCGCCTGCGGGTGTGCGAGTGGAGCCCCGAACGACGATTGAGCACGCCCCCGGCCGGCGATGCCTACTGCATCGTTCTGCTGCCGCGCCGCTACCACGCCGAGGTCGACGCGGTGCTCGCGGCCGGCGCCGACGATTGCCTGCTGCTCCCCTTCCCGCTCGATCTGTTCGCGGCCCGGCTCGACATCGCCGAGCATGTCATGGAAATCAACCGGCAACGACAGCTGGCCGAGAGCGCCCTGCGTCGCAGCGAAGGCGCCCTCCGGTTGGCCCAGCGCGTGGCACAGGTGGCTTATTTCCGCTATGATCCGGACAACGACAGTTTTACCGCCAGTCGTGACGCCTTCCGCGACATGCTCGATCTCGACGACAACGGACCGATCACGCGTTCAGCGGTATTCGCGCGCATCCTCTCGAGTGATCGCAGCTGCGTGGCCGACCTGATCGAGGACCTGCTCGCCGAGACAGGCCCCGACCAGGGCGAGGCCGACCTGCGCATCGCCCGACCCGACGGCGGCTTGCGCCATCTTCATCTGATCGCCGAACGTACCCGCACCAGCGACGGCGAACGCGCGGTGGAGGGCTCGGTCCAGAACGTCTCCGACCTGCGACGGATGGAGCGCGAGCTGCGTCAGCAAGAGGAACGGCTCCGTCTGGCGGTGGAGGCGGCGGGGCTCGGCCTGTGGAATTACGACACGCGCAACAAGACCGCTTCGGGCGATAAGCATTGGCGTGAGATGATGGGTTTCCCGCTGGATGGCGGCGCGATCCCCATCGAGCGGTGGAGCGAACGCATCCATCCCGACGACCGTGCGCAGATCCAGCAAAGCGCCCAGCGCTTCCTGGAATCGGGCGATGGCTTCGAGCTGGAATTCCGCATCCGCTTCGACGACGGCAGCGAGCGTTGGCAGTACACCAGCGGCTCGGCGATCGAGACCGACGCCGCGGGCCGGGTGTTGCGGGCTCTCGGCGTGCAGATGGACGTGACCGACCGGGTGCGCCATCGTGAAGAACTCGAAATCATGGTCGCCCGGCGGACCCGCGCGCTGAAGCAACAGATCGCCGCCCGCGAGCGCGCCGAGCAGGATGCGTTGCAGCAGCAGCGCCAGGCGCTGCAGGCCGACAAACTCGCGACCCTCGGCGCGCTGGTCTCCGGCGTGGCCCACGAAATCAACAACCCGACCCACTTCATCAACCTCAACCTCCCGGTCCTCCAGGGCATCTGGAAAGACGCCGCACCGCTGATCGACGCCCAGGCCGCCGACCGCCCCGGCCTGCGCCTGCGCGGCCTGCCCTGGCGCATCGCCCGCGACCGGGTCCCGACGATGATCACCGACATCATCGGCGGCGCTCAGCGCATCGAGCAGATCGTGGCCGAGCTCAAGCACTTCGCCCGCCCCGACAGCGATCGCGCGCCGGTGCCGGTCGAACTGTCCGCGGTCGTCGAGGCCGGGCTGACCCTGCTCGCGCCGACCGTCCGCAAGCACACCGACCGCTTCGAAGTCGCCCTCGCCCCGCTCCTGCCGCAGGTGCTGGCCGATCCCACCCGCCTGGAACAGGTGATCATCAACCTGGTGCAGAACGCCTGCCAGGCGCTGACCCGCCGCGACGCGCTGGTACGGCTGGCGATCGAGGCCAACGCCGATGCGGTGACCATCACCGTCTGCGACGAGGGCTGCGGCATCCCGGCGGAGAACCTGCCCCACCTGACCGACCCCTTCTTCACCACCCGGCAGAGCGAGGGCGGCACCGGCCTCGGCCTGGCCATCAGCGAACGCATCATCACCTCCTACGGCGGCCGGCTCACCATCACCAGCAACCCTGGCGCCGGCACCACCGTGCGCATCGTCCTGCCGGCAATGAAGAGCGAGCGCAGCCCTCCGTCAGGGGACAGCCATGGATGACGCTTCTATCAGAGGGGGCGCTGCCCCCTCGCGCCTTTGGCGCACCCCAGCTGCGCTTGCTCCTCGCTTCGCTGCGGGGCTGCGCTTGCGCTGCGTCGGCCCGGTGGCCCCACCGGGGCCACCTATCGCTGCGC
>JBEPXK010000087.1:0-10654 GCA_041641915.1 Planctomycetota bacterium | reverse complement strand
GCTCAGCTCGCCATCGTCGGCCGTCAGCTTCAGCACGTAGGTGCCGGTGGCCGCGAAGCTGGCCGTCGTATCCGCGACGTTCGCATCGCCGAAGCTGACCGTGCCGGGACCGCTGTCCTTGCTCCAGAATGTCGTCAGCGTGTCGTCGGGCAGGCCGTCATCGCTGACCGTGCCGTCGAGGCTCGCGCCCTGCGAGAGCGTGACCTCCTGGTCCGCACCGGCATCGACGCTCGGCGCGCTGTTGTCGTCGACCACGGTGATCTCGATGGTATCCGAGGCGCTCAGCTCGCCATCGTCGGCCGTCAGCTTCAGCACGTAGGTGCCGGTGGCCGCGAAGCTGGCCGTCGTATCCGCGACGTTCGCATCGCCGAAGCTGACCGTGCCGGGACCGCTGTCCTTGCTCCAGGTGAGGATCAGCGTGTCGTCGGGCAGGCCGTCATCGCTGACCGTGCCATCGAGGCTCGCGCTGCCGTAGATGCTCACCGACTTGTCCGTGCCCGCGTCCACGCTCGGCGCAATGTTCTCGGGCGGAGCCTGCGACACCACACCCGGCGTCGGGCTGGCGCTCTGCCAGTTGGCCACATCGTCTCCATGGCTGGTGAGCAATAGCCGGTGCAGACTGGTGCCGTTACCGTCCGGCTCGGTCGGCCAGGGCGCATCGTCGTCGTAATCGACGATCTCCATCGGGACCTCCGGCACCACCGGATCGCCGCTACCATCGACGGTCGGCGCGTCCGGCTGCAGCAGCTCCAACTCCTCGCCGCCATTGTCGAGCTTCGCCAGGAAAGGGCCGAAGATCGCCACGCTGTTGGCGATGCCGTACCGGCTGCGGAAGGCGGCAGGATCGTCCTTGACCACCAACGCCACACCACCGGCCGGAATGCTATCGCCGTCGGCGAACGCAAAGCCGACGCCCGCCAGGCGCCAGGGGTTGTTGTGCTCGTCGTCGTGAAATTCAACCGCGGCACCGCTGATGTTATAGAGCTCGACGAACTCGACCGCGGTCCCGGCCGGATTGTAGTGGATCTCGCTGATCACCACCGGCCCGACGGCGGGCCCGCTGTTCGCCGACCAGAGGGTGACCGTCTTCTGTCGCACGAACTGCTCGTCACCGGTGGAGATGACATGCCGCCCGAAGCTGACGCCGTTGAACGACGCCGGGAACGAAAAACCGTGGCTGTAACCGCTGAGGTTGCCACCGCTGTCGGCGGCGTAGACATACGCACCGTCGCCGCGACTGGAGAGCTGGAAGGCGGCGCCGAAGTCATCCTCGTCGAACACCGTATAGCCGCCGGCGGCGATGGTGGTGCCGCCCGGGATCTGCCACTTGGTCGGCTCCTGCTTGTCGTCGGTCAGGTACCACCCGGAAATATCCACGGTCGTAGTGCTGGGGTTGTACAGTTCGATGCTGTCTTGCTGCGGCGTGTCGGTGTGCGCGAGCGCCTCGTTGACCAGCACCACGCCGTCGGCGGCCGGATCGCCGGGCGTGCCGGGCGTGCCATCGAAATCCCTGGATGCGGCCCAGGAAGCGACGTCGTCGATAGGGCCGCCGGTATAGAGCAGTGAAGCGCCGCCGCCGTCAGCGGCGGTGGGCCAGCCGTTGCTGTCGTTATAGGTCAGATCGATGACCGTCGCCCGATCGGCATCGCGCAGCACGATCTGCTCGCCGTCGTCAGACAGCGAGCCGGCGTAGGCACCGTGGACCGCGAGGCCCGGATGCCGGCGCCGCAGCGCCTTGGGGTTGGCGGCCAGGATCAGCCGCTCGTCGCTGCCGAGCACCGTGTAGTCTGGAAAGGTATAGGTGATACCGCGATTGAAGAACCAGCCCGTGAGGTCGATGGCGTCGTCACCGGCGTTGTGCAGCTCGATGAAGGCGTAGTCCTCGGGGCCGGTGTCGTCGACCCGCAGTGCCTGGTACGGGATCACCGAGGCCGTCGTCTCGCCCGGCTCGATCCATTTCAGGCGCACGTGTCCGGCACCGTCGAGGCGGTCGTAGGCGACCTCGACGCGGTACGACCTGCCTGCCTCCATCTGCAGGCCACGGGTCGTCTCCGTGTAGGTACCGGCTTCGGTGATGCTGATGATCGGCTGCAGCAGATTGTAGGAGCCGTACACCGGCCTGCCGCTCTCATCGAGTTCTGGAAATTCCACCAGATTGACGAACCCCCTCTCGCCCTCCATCTCGAACACCAGCTTGTGTTCACCGGAGGTGCGCGGGACGATCCAACCCTCCCACATCTGCGAGAAACCGTCGGCGCCCAATTCCGGGTGGGGCGACTCGCTGTCGCTCCACGCGAAGTCGATGGTGTCGTCCACCTCGATGGCCTTGATCTCATCGCGCGCCACGGTGCTGGTGCCGTCGAAACGGAACACGCGCAGGCCGCCGTTGACATGTTCCTTGCGCCCGCTGGCCGGGTCAGCGGTGCAGATGTCGTCGTCGAAATACGGGTGATAGTGGATCTCGCTGATGCGCAGCTGGCTGCGGTTCTCGGCACCGCGGTAGACCGCGTCGGTGAGCGCGCCCCAGGTGATGACGCCGCCGTCGTCGTAGCGGATGCGTGCCTTGAGCAGCGTGGTTTCCGCGAGCGTCACTGTGGTGCTGGCCTCCGAGACCTCCACCGCCGTCGCCGAACCGTCCGGCTCGCTACCATCGGTGGTGTAGAAGAGGGTGCCGCCAGACGGACGGGCGATGGTCACGGAAGTCGAGCCGCTGAAGCTGCCGCCGTGCGGCGTGAAGGTCGGCACGTAGTCGTAGTCGATGTAATCCAGCGTCGTCGAGCTGTTGGCGGCGACCGCCCCGCTGAACACGTCGCGCAGGTGCGCGGCCCGCTGCGGGTACCAGCTCTTGAAGGCCGCCGCCGCCGTGGTGGCCGAATCGGCCGGCTCGTCGTCGACCGGCGTACGGCCGTTCCACCGCGCGATGTCCGCCGGGTAGGCCTCCGGCTTGCCGCCTGCCGCCTCGTCGACGAGTGCCTCCACCCGTCCGGCGGCGAACACCCCGGCTGGGCCGAGATGGCGATTGATACGATCCTTCAAGATCCGCTGCCACGGCCCCCACCCATCAACGTGGCTGAGGAAGAGGATGTCGTTCATATACATAATCGTGGGGCCGACGTTGGCGGTCGGGCTCTTGCTCACCTCGTCATTTGCGCGGTTGTAGCCGAAGCCGTCGCTGCCGAGATCCCAATTGTAGAAGCGCCACCCGCTCTCGGTCTGCTGGTTGAGCACCCAGCGGTCCTCCTTGGCCAGGCCGGAGGTATTTCCCACCACGCATGACATGATGAAATAGTCGGCGTAAGCGATCGGGTCGTAGACGCGGGCCATGAGTTCCCAGTCGTCCGCATCAGCGACGTCCTTCATGCCGAAGAGCATGTTGCTCCAACCGTTGTCGCGCCCCTTGGTGTGCACACGGTAATAATTAATATGCCCCTTGTCGCGCCCCATCCACGCGGCGGCGTTGCCCGACGACGCGCGGTTGGTCAGATCGTAGATGCCCCAGTAGGCGCCGTTGACGTAGACGTGCGCATGGCGGGTCTGCGGGCCGTGGCCGCCCATGTCGAAGCGCAGGCGTTCCACGATAGACATGGTCAGCTGGCCGTTCTCGGGCCCATCGCCGTTGTGGCGCAGGCGGATCTCGTCGAACTCGTCGGCGGCGCCCCAGCTCATCAAGTCGGCCGACAAGGTCCCTGGCCCCCAGTCGCTGCGGAATTCCAGGGCCATGTTGCGCTTGTCCTCATCCAGGATCATATTGCCGGCCATGCGCACGCCGCAGGTACTCGTGGCGAGCGTGCGCAGGGCCGGGTCGCTCTCCTCGGGCAGAAACAACTCGATGCTGGTGCGGCGCTCCCACCGCCGCGACACGGTCCCGTTCTCGTAGAGCGGGTCGTCCATCCACTGGCTGGCGCTGTACCACACCGGCGCGTAGGGCATGACCCCGATGCCCGGCGGCTCGACGTCTTTGCCCTTGTAGTCGAACATCTCGTCCATCGGGAGGCTGATGCTGAGGATGGGCAGGGCCTTGAGGTCCGCGACCGTGGCGCCCTGGTCGGATCTCATCGCGGTCGACCCCCAGCCGTCCGGCCGGCGAAACTCCTCGGCGGTCGGCGGCGAGGGCGGGATCCCCTGCGCCTCGTCGCCCTGGCCGAGCACGGCACTCGGGAAGACATAGGTGTGGGTCACCACCTGCGACTGCCCCTGCGCGTCATAGGCGATGGCCTTGACCACCGAGGTGGTGCTGATGGCGATCGACACCGAGGTGGCGTCACCCAGCCCATGCTTGGCACCGGTATGCGAATCGTAGCTCGGCCACGAGCAGTCGGTCTCGCCGTGATCCTCCGAGCCGCCGCTGAGGCTGCGGCTGCCGGTGTAGAGCACCTTCGCTCCGGCCGGCGCGGTAATGGTCAGATTGAAGGCGCTGCTGTAGCAGCCGCGCACCTTCGAGAACGAAGGCTCGTCCACCGCCTGCGCCGAGGCACTACAAAGAATTGCGATAACTGCAGTTGCAACAACCCTGCAAGACACACCAGGCATCGGATCCCCCCGTGACAATGCCGCCGAAATGGCGGTTATGCGGGGGATTCCGCCCACAGCGCACCCTCGAGCGGAACGAGTGGCGCACCATGACACCCGTGTGTCAGCCGCTTGGGCCTGCGAACTCAGCCGACGCCACCACGTCCGGCCGCTGACTGCCGCGGCCGCAGCAACGAGCTGCCGTCCACCATCGAGCCGCCGATGCGCGAGCCCGGCCCCCACCCCGGCCATCTCATCCTGACCGGGGGCGCCTCAGCGTGGAGCCGGTATCGCCGGCAGGGGTATCCACGCGACCCCCTCCGGGCCGAAACCGATGCTGATATCGGCATCGCGGCGCGGCAGGAGCCGGATGGTGTGGGCATCAGCCTCTTCGCTGTAGACCGGTTCGCCCAGCTGACGCGCGGTGATCGTGTTGCGGATGTTCCCGCTGCTGTCATGCACGCGGACCCGCAGACGCCGGGTGGTGATCCCGCCGTCGGGATCGAGCGCGACCAGAGGCGTGGCGGCGCGGTAGTCGATGCCGGAGGCGACCCGGTAGGGTTCGTCGACCGCCTCGTTGCCGGTGGTGATCAGGGTCACGCTGGCCATGGGCTCGACGCTGACCGTCGCGCCGACGGCGCCGCCATCGGGCAGCGTCCAGTCGCCCGGCGGGACCGGCATGGTGGCGCGATGGGCGGTGTCGTTGATCAGGGCGAAGGCGTGGGCGCGCACCACCCGATCGCTGGCCTTGGCCCAGGACGGGCAGGTTGCGACCCAGGTCGCGAGGTCGGCGATATCACCGGTCTTCTTGGGTCGGATCACCGCCGCATCGCCGGGTGAGGCGATGAAGGTGGTTTGGCGCATCACGCCGTAGTCCACGTCGATGATCGGATCGCCATCCGGATCGTAGGCGAAGGCGAGGCAGTGCGGCGTTGGCTCGGGGTACGGCGGCAGGTACCATTTATTGATGATCTCCGGCCGATCGATGCGCCGGGTCGGTACGACGCTGGCGAGAAGGTTGCCCTCGATCACGTGCCCCTGCGGACGCAGATCGTCGTCCTGGTCTTCGGCCACCCCGTCGGTATTCACACGGTCAGCGTTGGTGTCGACACGCACGTTCAGGCCGAAAGCGGCGGTGCGGGCGTCGATGCAGGTGTTATCGCGCACCGCGCAATCGTAGTTGTTGGGCAGCTTGATGCCCATGCCGTTGGCGCAGACCACGGTGTTGTCGACGATCTGCGAATCACGGAAGTCCTTGAGGAATTCCAGCCAGATGCCGTGACCGAGCGGCCACCACGGATGCGAGGTCGAAAGGTCGCCGATGGTGTCGAGGATGATGTTGCGGCGGATGATCGAGGCGTTGCAGTTGGTGTAGATCGCAGCGCCGTCGTTGAGCGTGCCCATACAACGCACCAACACGTTGTCTTCGGCCGTCAGTCCATCGCTGCCGAGCAGGATCCCCGCGTAACCCGTGTCGATGATGCGATTGCCCCGGATCTCGGTGCCGTTGCCGTTGCTGATGATGATGCCCGCCGCATGCCACGGCCCGCTGCCGCCATACCCCTGCTGCATGCCGATGCGATGCAGCAGGTTGCCGGCGATGACCGTGCCGCTCGCGCCGTCCGGATTCTCGTTCCACCAGATCGCCAGGTTGCGCACATCGCGAAAGATCGAGGCGCTGATACTGCTGCCGCCGGCCCCCCAGTTGGCATGGATCGCATTGACGCCGATCTCCTCGAACGCACACCGGTCGACCGTCGTCGGCCGGTTGATCTTCAAGGCGTTGCCAGCGAAGCGGCGGAAGGCCACCTGCTCCAGCCCGCACCCCGCGCTGGTGTAGACCGCGGTATCGGTCGCGACCTCGACCACCATGGTCGCCGGATCGGCCCAGGCCGGCGGATAGAGGTAGAAGGTGCCATCACCCCAGAACCACTCGCCGGGGGCATCGAGTTCGTCGAGGTCGTCGTCGATGAAATAGCACGAGCCCTCCTCGTCGTCGAGGTAGCTGCTGCCCACGCCGTCGAGATGCTCGAGGCCGGGCGAATCGTCGGCCAGCTCCAAGGTATCCCCACCGCCATCCGCGGCGATCCGGCGGGTCTCCCACCACCAGCTCCACCGGCGCCAGCGCACCTGGGCCCCGGTCCATCGACCGGCGTCGCGCGCCGGCAGCTGCGGATCGACCACCGCCGCGGCGCTGCTGCCGAGGTTGCAGCGCAACCATCCCGCATTCGGATACCGGGCCAACGGCACGAAGCGGCCATCGACCCAGCACGCCAGCACCTGCTCGTCCACCGCCGCCGTCCGCACCGCGGCGTTGTCGGCCCAGGTCCCGGAAAGCGCGATCATCCGGCTGCCGGTGAGCTCGGGCACAGCCCCCTCGCCCCACGCCCCAATGGCGACCCCGTCGGGCAACGTCGCGCCCGCTTCGCGCCAGACGCCGCCACGCTGCAGCAGAATACGATCGCCGGCATCCGAGCGATCGATCGCCGCCTGCAGACTCGCCAGCGGCGTCACCTGTGAGCCGTCATGGCCATCATCGCCGAACGGGGGCGGCGCCACATGATGATCGGCCGCGCTGATGAGCGCCTGCAGGCCAAGCATCAACCCGGCGATCGTGATCAGACGCGAAACTGGAGAACCGGCCATACGCATGCTCCTCGCAACCGCCGGCGGCTACGGCGTTACCGCGACGTCACGCGCCAACGGCCACACCCTGCGCTCCGGCTCGATCCATTTATCACACCAGCCGCACCCTCCGATCGCCAGCGGCAACCGGCAATGCCGCGGCAGCTGTCCGACGCAGGCGAGAAGCGACCAGCGAGAAGCGACCAGCGAGAAGCGACCAGCGAGAAGCGACCAGCGAGAAGCGAGAAGCGAGAAGCGAGAAGCGAGAAGCGAGAAGCGAGAAGCGAGAAGCGAGAAGCGAGAAGCGAGCCCCTATTCGCTGCTCGCTGCTCGCTGCTCGCGTTACCCACCTTGGGCGGGCGAAACCACGCCCTGGAAGGATCAGGGGGTGGCGCGCAGATCGTAGCAGAAGATGGCATCGTGACCGCGCAGGAAGATCCGCCCATCGGCACCGCCGTAGGGTTCGCAGGGCGAGGAGGGGCTGGCACCGAACTGATCGGAAAGATCGCTGAATTCGCTCGGATTGGTGTCCATCCCCTGGTAGAAGGCGGCGCAGTAGAATCGTCCGTCAGCCGCGAAACATGGTGCGGCGTTGTCCAAGCGGGTCTTGTCGGTCTCGGCCAGGACCTCGCCGGTGGCCAGATCGACGCAAGCGAAATAGGTATGCCTGCCCTTCTCGCCGGTATCGCAGCGAGCATACACCCGGCCGTCATAGATCACCGGCGTCGAGTAGCTATGGGCGCCGTAGGCCGGCGCCAATTCCCAGCGCTTCGCCACGCCGGTGGGGTTGATGGTCCAACACTGCATGCCGCGCCCGCCGTCGCGCTTGCCGCGATCCCCGCCGACCACCAGGCTGTTCCCGCTGACACTGGCCATGCCCTGGCCGACGTCGGCGTCGGTGATCTCCCAGACGATACGGCCGCTACGCGGTTCGATGCAGACCACCCGCTGGTCTTTGGCGCAAACGATGAACTCCTGCGCGTCGAGTCGCCACCGGACCGGCGACTGGGCGCCGCCGCCGCGACCGTTGGTGCCCCGGGTGACGTTCGCAATCGGCCCCCAGAGATGCTCGCCGCTCGCCGCATCGAATCCCAGAAGGCCACCGCGGCCATCGGGCACGGCGAAGACGCCGCCGGCGAAAGTGGGCGAGGAACAGATGATGTCCATGTTCACCAGCTTGCCCGCGGCGATGAGTTCTGCCTTCTTGCGCTCCATCGCCTCGTGATAGGGCCCAACATGGGCAGTCCAGGCCGGTTCGCCGGTGACGGCGTCGACGCAGAAGATGCGCCCGGTGGTTCCCACCGCCAGGACCTTGCCGTAGGCCACGCAGCATTGGTTGAAGGCGGCCGATTTGGTGCCCTTGTAGGGGTTGCGCCCGCTGCCTTCGTTGTGGACATTCAATCCAGCTTCCGGGAAGCGCCGCTCCCAGAGCGTGCGCCCGGTCGCCGCGTCGAGACAGAGGACTATCTCGTCCGCAGCGATACGAAAGCGCTCGTACCAGAGCTCGCGCGGCTGATGGTAGAAGTTGTCGTAGGAGCGCTTCGATTCCTTCGCGTTGGCCTCGGCCATGGCGACCTGCTTGCTGCCGACAGCCTCGCCCGCTGGCTCCCAGTAGTGCAGATAGAGGCGGCCGTCGGCGAGGACCGGACCGCAGAACCCGCACTGGTTCTTGGTGTAGTTGTCATAGGCGAGATCGCGGCGTCTGCCCTCGTAATAGCCGGCCGGCACCATCGCTTCGCTCATCCACACCAGCCGCGCCTGATTGAGGCGCTCGACCATCGGCTTGCCACAATCGGCTGCCGCGCCGCTGCCGTCGGGGCCGCGCCAGCAGGGCCAGCTGGCGCCCTCGGCGAAGCCCTCGCGTTGCTGCATCGCCGCGTCATCTAGCACACGGCCGACTAGATTGCCACTCACGGCGGGGTTGTTCCGGTCTTCGCGCTTCCAGGTGGCCTGGTACGAGCCCGCAAGGGCATTGCCCTGGATGCGAGCATCGAGATCGAAGTGCATGGTGCCAATGCCCAGGATGGTACAGGTGACCCGTCCGGCCAGGCGACTGGCCGAGAGCCGCAGGCTCGAGAGGTCGGTAACCAGGTCAGGCGCATTGCGCGTGAGCGCCGTCACCCAGGCCTGGACCCAACGCCCGTCGTTACGGCACAGCACCAGGCGCAGGTGGTCGGCCCGTTCCTCGTCCAGCTTGCCGTCGGTGAAGACGTCGCCCAACTGGATTTCGAAGCGGTGGTACCCTTTGTCGTCACCGCGCGCGTCGTCCGGCAGCTTGCGAGCGAAGACGTGCTCGGCGGCACCGAGCGGGTACAAGATGACGAGGAACAACATCAGGCAGGTGCTACGCATGGGATCTCCTGCCGTAGATACCCTCGGCGGGCTGCCGCGTGTTCGCAACATTGCGTGCCATACTTGCCATCTGGTGATCACGGCGGACCATCGAGTATGGCTTCAGATCCGCTGGCCCTCCTGGGGCCCTATGGCCCCCACGTCCTGAACTGTGGCAGTCTCTTGACCAGGTCACATGCCAGCACCATCGATCCCGCCGAACTCAACTCGTATCGTCTGTTGGTGATCGATGACGGCTCTCTGCGTTTCGACGAGCCGGATGGCCGCGCCGAATGCCTGCCACCGGGAGCAGCCTGCCTGCTCGTGCCCGCGACCTCCGGCGCCGTACGCATCGCACCCCACAGCACGGTGCGTTTCGTGGTCTTCGATGCGATCCATCATCCACGCCGCGGATCGGCGGGCCGCCTGCTGCACTGCCCACCGCTGCGTCCCCAGCCAGATCCGGAGCGTATCTGGGGTCTTCGCATTCCGCGTCGCCTGCCCCCCTTGGCGAGTGCTGCGGCGTATGAGCTCTGCGGTCTCATCCGCGGCGAGTACTGGCGCGGGGTCGCCGAACACCTCCGGGCCGGCGCCAGACTCGGATTGTGGCTGGCGGATCTGGTGATCGAGTTGCGCGATCATGTCGATCAGACGGTGTCGGTCGATCCCTTCGTGGCGGCCGAACACCATGCGCGACGACTGGCGCCCCATCTGCCCAGCGTCGCCGAACTGGCCGCCTGGTGCGGCATGTCGCGCGGGCACTTTTCACGGGCGTTCAAGCGCGAGCGCGGGGTCAGCCCCTCGGTCTTCCTGGACCGGGAACGCTGGCAGGTCGCGCTGCGGCTGTTGATCGATACCGAGGATGCCGTGGCACAGATCGCCCGTAATCTGGGCTATCGCCAGGTCTCTGCCTTCAGTCGCGCCTTTCGCCGTCGCGTCGGCTGTTCGCCACGTTCCTACCGCCAACAGCATCGGCGCGGGCGGCATTGACCGCCGCCTGGGCACCAACCCCGTCGACTCCATGATCGCTGTACTGCTGGCCCTCTTCGCGCACCGCGAAACCGGTGACGGCTTTCTTTCGGCTCCTCGACATTCCATGTGGGTCATGTCAGCGCCGCCATGAGGCCCTCCGTGTGGGGTCGGGGCCCGCAGGGGTGCACCCCAACCCCACACGGAGGACCCCATGGCT
>JBEPXK010000086.1:1117-10677 GCA_041641915.1 Planctomycetota bacterium | reverse complement strand
CGCTGTCACAAGCAATCGAGGCACCAAGGTGGGCCTCCGCCCACAACCCAAGGGTTGAGCATAGGGCTCCGGCCCACCTTTCTGCTCTTTCATCAGGGGACTTCGTCCCCCGAACCCCCCTGTCCCTAACCCGACTCGCGAGTCTATGCGATAACATACGGCTCGCCGTCGACCGCGATCCCGTCGTAGCGCGCCCCGGTGACCTGCTCGCAACGCACCGGTTCCCGAGCGTCTGCCGTCTCACACCGCAGGCGCAGGTCGCGCAGTACCAGGCCGTCGACGTGGCGGGCGAACAGGCCCCAGGCCGGCAGCTCGCGGCCGGTCTTCTTCTGGAACATGTTCATCTCCGGGTAACCGTCGCTGTTCTCGGGCACCGCGTCGAGAATGGCATCGGCCGGGCAGCCGCCGGCGTAACTCAGATCGCAATCGGTGATCTGCAGGTCGCGGATCGGATGCCCGGGATAGCCGGTGACCGAACTGGTGAAGCGGCCGGCTCCGCGCGCGACCAACCCGCGGATCTGCACATGCTCGATGCGCCCCGGCGTGCAGTCCCGATCGTCGTAGCCCGCAACGGTGTGATGGCGGTTGCCGAGCTTGATGAAGATCGGCGCGAACACGCCCTCGGCGATGATACCGTCGAGGCGGATGTTGCGCATCGTACCGCCGTCGGTGCATTCGAGCGCGCAGCCGGTGATCGGCGGCCGACCGGCGGGGAAACCGGGCATGGGATCGGGATACCGGGACGGCGAGACCAGGCAGTTGGCGACCTGCACGTTCTCGAAACCACCGATCGATTCGGTGCCGAATTTGATGCCGTGGCAGTTGGACCGCAGCACGCAGTTGCTGACCACGATGTTGCGGCAGGCACGCGGGCCGGTGCTCTTGAAGACCAACGCGTCATCGTGGCTGTCGATGTCGCAGTTGGCGATCCGTATGTCGTGACTGCCGTCGATGTCGAGTCCGTCATTGGTGCGGTTGCCGTGGTTGACGATGTGCACGCCCTCAACCAGGACCTCGTCACAGCACAGGATCTGCTGCATCCAGCTGCCGGCATCGCGCAGCCGCACGTCACGCACGGTGACGCGGCGACAGGCGATGAGGTGCAGGTTCACCGGCTGGCTCTCGCCTTGGGCGATCTCCTCGCGGCAGCCGTGGCGACCGTCGATGGTGCCGCACCCGGTGATCGCGACATCCTCGCAATCGTAGGCCAGTACCAGCCGCCGCTCGAAGGCTCGCCGCGTCTCTACGCCGGTCGTGGGAAACCAGGCCGGCACATCTGCGGCGCGGCCGGTCCCGGCCAGCACCGCCCCGGCCGCGAGGTGCAACTCGATGCGCGAACGCAGGCGGATGGTGCCGGAACGGAAGGTGCCGGGCGGCACCAGCACCCGCCCACCGCCCGCCGCTGCGGTAACATCGATGGCCGTCTGGATGGCGAGCGCATTGTTGGGCGCCTCGACGCTGGCTCCGTGGTCGCGAATATCGGTGTGCATGCCGGACAATCGCTGATGTGCCGTGTTTGTCGACCGGGATCTGCGGCCAGGGCTGCACGCGGCTTGACGCGGCTTGAGCGCTTCACACCATGACAGGTGGATCTGAGTCGCCTGTGGGAATGTTCATCGACCGCGTGTATCGTCTGCCGCGCCTGTGGGCCAACGACCAGCTCGCCCGTTTCGCACCACTCTTTGACGGCCACGTGGTCAACGTCAGCGCGTGGAGAGATGAGGACAAGGACGGCCGGCATTATCGCGACTACTTCACCGCAGCCGCAAGCTACGAGATCACCAACTACAAGGCGGAGGCCCGCGGACTGCAGGGCGTGGACGGCGAGATCTACCTCGACCTGGCCCAGCCGCTTGACGCGAACCTGGCCGATCGATGGGACCTGGTCTTCAACCACACGACCCTCGAACACGTGTACGACCTGCAGATGGCGTTCGCCAACCTCTGCCGGGCGACGCGAGATGTGGTGGTGCTGGTGGTGCCCTTCCTGCAGCCATTTCACGCCGACTACGGCGACTACTGGCGCATGTCGCCGCTGGCCGTGAGCAAAGCGTTCGCGACCAACGGCCTCGAGACGCTCTACTGCAATTACAACACCCATAAACGGGCGTCGGTCTACGTCTTCGCCATCGCCAGCAAACAGCCCCACCGCTGGCGCGAACCCATCCACGCCGCAACGGCCCCCCGCGACTCGGACCGAGACATCGCCAACGACCACGCCGGCAACGCCGGCGCCAGAACCCTGACCAACCGCGGCTACCGCGCTCGCGAACGCATCCGCAAGATCCTCGGGGTGTAGGACTGCCGGCCCTCGAAACCAGCCAAACCAGCCCCAGCCAGGGTGCACATATCCGACAGGCCCCTCAGAGCTCGCACAGCACCTTCGCACGGCAAGAATCGTCGTCAACGGGTCGGCCGACCGAGGGGTGGTTTTCCGCCGAAAATGGGCCGCAGGGCGGAACCGGCATCGCGCAGCGATAGCCGGCCCCGGTGGGGCCGGCGGCCGGTGGAGCGCGACGAGCGACAGCGAGGAAGCCGGGGCCGGAGGGACGGCGGAAACGCCAGCAAAGCTGGCGAAGGGCGACCGAGGCCGTGGGGGGCGGAGGCGGCATCGCGCAGCGATAGGTGGCCCCGGTGGGGCTACCGGGCCGACGCAGCGCAAGCGCAGCCCCGCAGCGAAGCGAGGAGCAAGCGCAGCTGGGATGCGCCGGAGGCGCCAAGGGGGCGAAGCCCCCTCTGATGGAAGCCACATCTCCGAGGCTTTCTTCAGAGGGGGTGGACCGGCTACGCTATGAGCTAGCCGGAGGGTCGGTGACGACAAAATACGATGTGCGCAGATGCGCGCTCGTCTCCACCCGGCGGATCACTCCACATTCCTCCAGCACCCGGAGATCCCTGGTCGCGGTGGCCGGGGCGCAGCCGAGCTCTTCGATCACTTCGGCACGATAGAGTCGCTGGCGGGTGCGGACCAGGCGCATGATCGCGGTGCGCCGACGACGCGCGCGCGGGGTTCCCGGCAGGCCGTAATCCTCGTCATCATCGTCATCATCGCTCGATGCATCCGTTGTGGCGATGGGTGCGTGCGGTGGATGGGAGGCGGTGGCGCAAGGGATGAGGCTGCCATCGGAACCGAGCTCATCGACCGAGGGATTGAGGATCGCCAAGCGTTCGATCTCGTTGCGTAGCTCGCGCACGTTGCCCGGCCAATCGTGTGCGCGCAGCCGGGCCAGCAATTCCTCGCTGATGCGCAGTTCGCCAACGCCAGTCGCCGCGGCGACGAAATGGTCGCAGAGAACCGGAATATCCTCACGTCGCGTCCGCAACGGCGGCAGGGCGATGGTGAACCGTTCGAGACGATAATACAGGTCGGGCCGGAACTCGCCGGCCGCCACCGCCTCGGCCAGCGACCGGTTGCTGGCGACGACGAAACGCGCCTGGCTACGGCGCTGCCGCTGCCCGCCCACCGGGCGGTAATCGCCGGTTTCCAAGACACGCAACAGCACACCCTGCAGGCGCTGCGACATGCTGGCAATCTCGTCCAAGAATATGGTGCCCGTACCCGCCGCCGCGATGAGGCCGGCGGCATCGCGATCGGCTCCGGTGAATGCACCGCGGCGATGCCCGAACAGCTCGCTCTCGGCCAGAGCATCGGGTAGCGCGGCGCAATTCAGCGGCAGGAAGGGCTCCTGCGGATGCGCCCCCTGCTCGTGCAGCAGACGCGCCACGCATTCCTTGCCGGTGCCGGTCTCACCGGTGATGAGCACGGTGTGCGGCAACGGCGCCAGAGTGCGGATCTGACTACGCACCGCGGCCATCGCCGGGCTATCACCGAGCAGCACGGTGCGCGCCGGAGTCGCTGGCGGACGCGGGGGAACCGAGCGCGGAGCCACCGGGTGCTGGCGGGCCAGCCACAGACTCTGATGCGCACGCATCTCGTGGGCGAACAACAACGTGTGCTCGAGATAGCCAGGATGCCCCTTGGCCTGCGCGCGCGCGAAGCAGGCGCTGGCACTGCGCTGATCGCCTTCCAACAAATGCAAGCGGCACCACTCCATATGCAGATCACCGCGCGCGGCGTTGGGATCCAACTTCTCCAGGCAGGCACGGGCTCGCGCCACCTCCCCGACGGCGAGCTCGAAGGCCAGGGCCAAGTGCATACACCGTTTATGGTAACGATGCGGGTTGGCGATCGAAGCGGTCGCGAGACGCAGGTGGCGCCGTGCCTCCTCGAAGCGTGCCACGATGAGTTCGCGGACGAAGGCGGTCTCGTGAAAAAGGGCGACCCGATCGCTGCGGGCGCACCCCCATTCCCCACACTCCTTCAACAACGACTGGTATGCCGCCAACCCGGCATCGACTTCATCCAGGCGCCCGAGCCCCAGCAACGCCGACAGGCGCATGATGTCCAATTGGCCAGCGTCACGCAGGGATCCGACGAGCTCTTCTGCATGGCACCCGAGCACGCGCTCATACTCGCCGCACAGCAGCCAGTAGGCCGGACGCAACCAGGCCGGATCGACATGCAGGCGCGCACGACACGCCTCGCAATGGGTGAGGAGCGCATCGATGGCGTCCTCCAGACCGGCGAGATCGTGATCGCTGATGCGAGCCACGACGCGCTTGTAGGCGAATTCCAACGACAGATCCGCATCGCCGTCGATGCCCGGCAAGCTGGCGATCCCATCACAGGCCCGCAAGCGACGCGCCACGTCGTCGTGCCGGATGCCCAACCAGCAATCCAAACGCCAGGGGATCGCCCGACTGCGCAGCAACTGACAGTGCGGTGCCAGGGCATGCGCGCGTGCCACCAGCCGCTCGCAGCTGGCCATGTCGGGGATGGCAAAGGCGCGATGGACGGCCACGCACAGCACGCACATCAGCAGATCGCTGTCCCCCGGATCGACGGCGAGGGCCCGGTCGATGGCGGCCGAGAGCGCCTCCGGCATGGGGCCGTTGCCGGTGTCGCTTTGTGCGTTGTAGGCGAGGAAGTCGACCAGACAGACGGCGACCGCTCGGACCGCCGTCCCGGGGCGTTGCGCCGCGGCGATGGACTCCATGCAGGCGCGATCACCGGAGGCGAAGGCCGTCGCAATCGTGAGCGCTACCTGCGTCATGCTGCCTCGCTGACCGCACCCGCCCTGTGTGCGCACCGGCTGCTTTAGGCCTAAAACATGCCGGGGCCAGCGCCGGCACGCTCGTCGCCAGCTGCCGTATGGCCCACCTCAGCCCAGCTCGGCACGCCTACTTTAGCCCTACTTTAGCAATAGCTCGGCCCCGCCTCCGCAAATGCGAGCTGGATGCGACCAGCCGTGCCGGCGATCCAAGTGCCGTGTCATGCACGCGGATTCGTTATAAGGCGCGTATACACCATCACTTAGAGAGTAGGCTCGATTTCGGCTGCTGGTCGGGAAGGGATGCGCGTCGTCCACACCGACATCCGGCACAAGAAGCGCACAGGAAACGCCATGCGCTCATCGATCCGCTTGATCGCCTTCGCCGCCATCGTTCTCGCCGCCGGGAGCGCGATCTTCTGGCGGCATGGACCGGGGCCCGAAGCGACGATGCCGACAGCCCCGCCGGCGGCAACGGCCTCCTTCAGTGGATCGCCCCCCGCCTCCGACGCACCCACCGCCCGGGGCGACGACGTGGACAGCCCCGCCGTGGTCGACGGCCCCGCCCTGCCCGCGCCGGACCAAGACGCCTTGAGGCACCTACGCGACACCACCACCCCGCTCCCCGATCGTCTCCATGCGGTACGCGACCTGGGACAACGCTCGGCGCAGGGAGACGCCCCGGCGGCGACGGCACTGCTACGAATCGGCGCCGAACCCGGGCCCCTGGTGACCCCGGCCCACCAAGCGCTGACGCGCGTCGCCGTCGACCTGCGCCCGGCCATCTGCGTCGCCCTGCGCCCACGCCTGGCGCATCCGGAAGCAGCGGTGGTGATGGCCGCAACCGAACTGCTCGGCCGCATCGGCGGCGTCGAGGCGATCCCCCCCATCGACGCCCTGCTGGCCACGAACTGGCAGCGTCCCGACGGCTTCGGGCAGCTGGTCTGCGAGGCCGGCGCCCGCGCCCTGGCGCACATCGGCGATGCCCGCGCCGTGCCGACCCTGACGCGCGAGCTGCGCTGCATCGCCGCCTCGCGGATGCAGTGCGAACTCGACTACGGCGACGCGGTCGTCGAAGCGCTGCGCAGCACCGGTTCGCCCACCGCGATAGCGCCGCTGCGGCGTTACGCCGAAGCGCTGCGCGCGGCACGTCCAGCCAGCGGTCCGCGGCGCGCCGCCATCGACACTCACCTGCACCTCGTAGAAGAGGCCCTCAACGCCCTGACCCCGCAATGAACAGGAAACACCCCATGGCGCCTGCCCGCACCCTCCGCCCCCTCCTCCGCTGCTGCCTGCCGGTGCTGCTCGTCGCCGCCGCGCTCGCCTCCGAGGCCCCGGTCGCCGATGACGGCTTCAGCACGGTCATCGCCACCGCCCCGTGCAACGTCACGCTGCATGGCAGCGATGCCGACACCGCCGCGGGCATGTTGCTCTACACCATCGTCGACGGGCCGGCCCACGGCACGGTGGTCCATAAATACCCGGATGGCGACTACGACTGGGACACCTCCCCGTACTACAGCGCCTACCTGACCTACCACGCCGACACCGACTTCGTCGGCACCGATACGCTGACATTTCATATCAGCGATGGCGAACACACCTCGAACACCGCCACGGTGACCATCACGGTCGAAGCGAACCACCCGCCGGTCGCGGTCTCCGGTTGGACCCGCGCCCTGGCCGATCGCACCTCGCAGCTGCCACTCCTGGCCGCCGAACAGGACTACAGCCAGAGCGAGAGCATCACCATCGTCTCCGGCCCGAGTCACGGCACCCTCGGCGAGGCGAACACCTATTTGATGCGCGTCCCCTACACGCCCGATGCGGGCTTCACGGGTGATGACAGCTTCACCTTCACCTACTCAGACGGCATCGACACCACCGCCGAGGCCACCTGCCACATCCGCGTCGTCGCGGCCGGCGACCGCGACGACATGCTGGTGAAAATCATCGTCAAGCCCTGGCTCTACGCCGAGCTCAAGACCGAGATCGACCGACTGGCCGAGGACCTCGACGCGGAGGGCTACACCCCCGAGATCGTCGCATGGGACGGCACCGATGCGTACACGCTCTGGCAACATCTGCAGGCCGATTGGCAGGATACCAGCAAGCGCCTGCATGGGGCGATCCTGCTGGGCGACGTGCCGGTGGCCGAGGAGAGCGACCTGACCTACTGGGACATGGCCGACTACCATGCCGACACGCGTAATTTCCACATCTGGGTCAGCCGCCTCTACGCACAGACCGACAACGAATACGGCCACGAGGTGACGCATATCCGCCGCGCCCTGGACGCCAACCACGCCTACCGTACCGGTCGGTCGCGCCTGCCACAGACCGCGGCGATGGTCAACATGTACGATTACTACGGCGATCTACCCATCTACGGCCGCGTGTGGGATCACGCCGACCCGGTGCAGGACCGCAAGGTCTACGATTCCATGCGCTACGGCGAGGAGATCACGCACCGCAGCGAACACAATTCGCCGGTGTCGTCCGACTGGCTGTTCGCCAACTGCGACCAGCTGCGCTTCGGTTTCATCAGCGGCTGCAAGGCCGGCAAGCTCGGCGCCGCGGTGAGCCAGTACCAGCAGACCTACGGCGGCGGCAACCTGATGTCGATCGGCTCGAAGAACGACACCTACTGGGGTAACTTCCGTATCGGGCAATATCTCGACGACAACGAGGACGACGGCGTATGGCGCCTCAACGCGGGCGAACCGCTGAGCTGCGTAATGCTCGAACTGGCGACGACCAGCTGGCTGCCGTTGGGCACCTTCGCCTACGGCGACCTGTCGCTGGCGGTCAAGGCGACGCCGCACAATGACGTGCCGACCATCGACGACCTGGATGTCAGCACCGACAATCCGATGGTCGGCGATACGGTGAGCTTCACCGCCACCGCCAGTGACGTCGATCACGACGCCGACGACAGCCCGCACGTCGCCTGGGAATATCAGGCCGAATGGTGGTTCCGCGGCACCGGCAAGCACCAGATCGCGCCCGCGGTGAGCGAGACCAGCACCGACGGCAGCGCCACCTTCACCCAGACGCACACCTACGCCATTCCCCACAGCTACACGGCACGCCTGGAGGTGAGCGACGAATGGCAGGGCCGGGCCTGGAAGGAGATCGTCATCGACGTGGCGCCGGACAGCACCAGACCGCTACGCATCAACTGCGGCGCCGCCGGCACCTACGCGCAGTACTGCCCCCTCGGCGACTGGACCGCCACCGACGGCGCGCTGTGGCTGCACGAGCAGGGCCACCGCTCGGGCACCTGGGGCTACAGCGGCGACGATGGCGGACGCCCGGCGAACAACCGCAATCCCGCCAACGACCCGGTCGCCGGGACCGAGAACGACACCCTCTACCAATACTGGCGCAACGTGCGCAAGACCGACAAGGACCAGCTGTGGCGCGTCCCGGTGTCTGACGGCGCGTACACGGTACGCCTGCACTTTGCCGACATGCGCTCGGACGCCGCCGGCGTGCGCCTGCTCGACGCCTGGATCGAGGACGCGCAGGTGCTCAGCGCCTACGACGCCTACCAGGAAGCGGGCGCCACAACGGCGATCAGCGAAGAATTCCCGATCACGGTCAGCGACGGCGAGATCACCATCGCCCTGCGCCGCTCGGCCGAGGCGACCGCGGACGCCTTCATCAACGCGATTGAGATCCTCCCGCCGTATGTCGCGAAACGCAGCATCAGTATGGACCGCCTGCCGGAGCACGCGTGGACCATCGCCCCGGCCGAGGGCGACGAGAGCGAACAGACCGAGCTGCATCTTTTCGACAACCTGAACCCTGCCACCACCTACAGCCTGACCCCGCAGCCGGCCAACAACGGCTGAAGCCACGCGGCGATCGCGATCCGTGCGGCCACACCGCGCCGGCGCACCTGCACGCCGAGCGCGACCCCTGGGCACGCCGACACGCGCCCCGGACCGGATCCTCAGCCAGTGCCCGCCGGCACGAAGCGGACCACGTGGTCGCCACGGGTCGTGAGCGCCTCGAAGCGCGCCGGCAGGACGACCGCGGGACCGTCGTCGACCGTCGCCGCGACACCGCTTGCGGGCGTGACGACGACGCTCACCGCGCGACCGTCGTCGGCAGGGACGTCCATGCCGGCGGCCGGTCCGACCAGACTGGCGAAGCCACTGCGGTTGAAGGCCTGGATCTGGTAGGCGTGGTGGGCGCCGGGAACGGTCGTGGTGTCGATGTGACTCGTGCCGGTCACCTCGGCCAGGAAGGCTCCATCGCGGTAGACGTAATATGCGTCGACCACGCCATCCGGATCCGTCACCGCCGGCCACTGCAGCATCACGCGCAGGCCGTCGAGCGCGAGCTGGGGCGCCGGTGGGTCCTCGGGCGGGGTCGCATCGGCGCCGACCGCGGCCGCCAGATGGGTCCAATCATCGTGGGCAAAAGAACAAACAAAAGAAG
>JBEPXK010000086.1:0-1107 GCA_041641915.1 Planctomycetota bacterium | reverse complement strand
CGGCGTAACCGCTGATCGCCGCCACCATCTCGAGGCGCGGCATCACGATGACGTAGTCGCGACCGTAGCCGACCGCGGCGTAGGCATCGCCCGGCAATCCGTCAAACAACGGCTCGATGCTGCCGCCGCGCAGCGTGTCATCGGCCACCGGCCGGTTGTTGAACCACCACCAGAAGCCGTACACGCCCTGCAGCGCATAGCCACTGGTCACCCCCCCGGAGCTCAGGTAGGCCCCGTCCGGATGAGCGCCTTCGCTGTGTGGCAAGCCGCGCGGAACCAAGGGACGCGCGTAGCGGTCGAAGTACGACGCATCGAGCAGTTGCTCGCCGTCCCAATTGCCACGGTTCAGCCACCACCAGGCAAGCCGGCACTGATCACGCACCGACATCCACGTCGCCAGGCCATCCTGCAGCCCGAGCGGCTGCAGACGGTCCCGACTCAGCGAGATGTAGGAGCCCTCCGGGTCGCGGCGCCGCACCAGAGTGCTCAGCAACTTCGTGGCCGTGGCGGTCGCGGCATCGTTGTACGAGAAGGACTCGCCGGGCCCCTGGAGGAAAGTGTAGCCGCTCACCTGATTGGCGAGTTGCGCGAAGGTGATGCCGCGGTCCTTGTCGATCAGCGTCGTGCCGTCGTAGGCCTCGGGGACGACGGGATCGATGGCCTCCTCGACGCTCTCGAGCACCCCTTCGTCGACCAGAAAAAACAGGCACAAGCTGTTGAGCGGCTTCCATGCCGAGGTCCAACCCTGGAGGCTCTCGATATCGCCCCAGCGCGCCACCATGCGCCCGCGGTACACGATGGCCCCGTCGTTGCTGGGCGAGGACGCCTTGTCGACAAAGGTGGCCAGGGCGCCGGCGTCCATACCGAGCGTCGCGGGATCAGCCTCCTGCCACTCCACGCCCGGGAAGACCGCTGCGGCCAGGCGACCGGCAAGACACCACAGACACAAGGCGGCCAACGCGGCACTGCGACGGGACATGCGGCACCTCCGCGGGTCGAGACGTCAGTGGCCGTCGACGGCTCGGTGCCCTGCCAACGGCCAATCACGATTCCAAGGTGGGCCTCCGCCCACAACCCAAGGGTTGAGCATAGGGCTCCGGCCCACCT
>JBEPXK010000085.1:0-10678 GCA_041641915.1 Planctomycetota bacterium | reverse complement strand
ACGGTCCATTCGCAAGCGAATGGACCTACCCCTCTGGCTTTGTCGGGATTCCCAGGGATCGGCATCGCCGATCCCTGGGTGGGCGGATCGGCTGCGCCGATTCTATCCGCCCACCATCCCTCTGGCGCCAGCCCCATCGCCCGCGATGGGGCCCGAAAAAGGCGGGTAACTACTCATGCCCGATGGGCCTGAGTAGTTACAACGTTGTTTTTGTCGCTGTCACAAGCAATCGAGGCACTATTACGGCACTTCGCTCGCTCGGCCGCGAAGTAGCGTGCTGACAGCACGCTGCGCCCTTTCGCAACGAAATCCCATGCGGGATGCGGGCCAGGCGCGACGGCCGGAGTCGCAACGCAGCGTCGGCCGGGCCATGTCCATCCGGCGCTATTCCATCGCCGAGCCGGGGTTGTCTGCGTCGAGGCCCATGACCCGCGCCTTCATACGGCAGCGTTCGACCTCCTTGCGCAGGCGGCGGGTGATCTCGACGCAGTGCTTGAGCCCGGCGAGGCGGACATCGGGCGAGGTGCGGTCGCTCGAGACGATGTCGATGTGGCCCAAACCGAACAGGCGCAGATACAGGGGGCGGTGGATCTCGATGTCGCGGATGCGGTAGCACTCGATCATCTCGGTGTGGCGCGAGAGCAGCCCGGTGGTTATTTCCAGATGGCCATCGGTGATGAGATAGGTGGTGAAGCGGTAACGGATGTAGCGCACGAGCATCTTGACCGCGACGAAGGCGATCGCGGCGATCAGCGCCCAGCGGGCCACGGGTCGCAGCAGGCCCGAGCCCATGTCCTCGGGGATGCGCTGGGCGTACCACAGGCCGATGCTCAGCAGGCCCATCAGCACGAGGATGAGAACGTTGGGCACGGTATTGAGCACTTGCGATGGATGTCCCCGCCATTCCATCGTCTCACCCGCAGCCTGATGCGGCGGTTGGCGTGGAGCTTGTGGCTCCGGTGGTGACACTTCGTTTTCGCGCTGGTCGTTCATGCGGACGAGGATAGCAGCGGGGCGGCGAATGCCAGCGTCAGGCCGGGTCGCCTCATCCCGCCGATGGCTGCGCGGCGCCCTCGCCTTGCGGCAGTTGATCCGCGTCGGCGTCCTCGGGGATGAGCACCGCTTCGGCCAGCCCGCCGTGCTGGGCACTCTCGCTGCGAACCCGATCGTGCAGCGATGGAATGTGCGCCCACCAGGCGGCACGCAATCCCACGCTCCAGGGCTCGGGACCGTGATCGCCGATCGCATCGAGCGCCGAGCGGACGGCGGCCATGCCGGCGGGTCGACGCGTCGGGCTCTTGGCGAGGCAGGCGCTGACCAGATCCACCAGGTCGGGCGGGATCCGTTCGCCCACCAGCTCGCTCGGATCGGGTGGGGCGTCGTGCAGATGCGCCAGCAGCACGTCCATGGTCTTGGCTCGCGGGAAGACCCCGCGACCGGTGAGCAGCCAGAAGGCGACGCAGCCGAAGGCGTAGACATCGGACTGGGCGGTGAGGGTCTCGTCGGCGATCTGTTCGGGCGACATGTAGCCCGGAGTGCCCTCGATGTAGCCTTCGGTGGTCAGGCGCTGGTCATCGGGCAGGTCGATCGGCCGCACCAGGCCGAAGTCGAGCACCTTGACCTGATCGAGCTCGCAGCCGCGACGGCAAAGGTAGATGTTCGCCGGTTTGACGTCGCGATGGACGATGCCCTGGGCGTGGGCTTCCTCCAGGCTGCCGCAGATCTGGCGCAGGATCGGGATCACGCGCGCGGCCGGCTGGCGACCGTGCTCTGCGACCAGGCGTTCGAGATCGACCCCGTCGAGCAGTTCCATGACGTAGTACAGCCGGCCGTCATGGCTGCGACCGAAGTCGAACAGACGGATGGTGTAGGGGCTGTGCAGGCTGGCGATCGCGCGGGCCTCGTGGATGAAGCGGCGCAGCAGCCGACCGCCATCGCGTCCGGCGCCGAGGCTGTCGGGCCGGATCAGTTTGATCGCGGCGGGGAAGGCGAGCAGACGGTGGCGCGCACGCCAGACCTCGCCGGTGCCACCGCTGCCAAGCAGTTCGACCAGTTCGTAGGCACCGAGTGCGCGCGCCCGGTGTTCGGCCGCGACCGCGCGTTCGCGGTCCTGCGCCGCCCGGCGGTGAACGCGCACGATGTGGCGCGCGAAGATCGCCGCGACCACCAGCGCGAGCACCAGCACGGCGGCGCCGCGGATCATGCCGTCGCGCGCATGGTCGCGCAGTGCGCCGGTGAACATCTGCAGCGGTGCGACCTGACCGATGCGCCAGCACAGCGCACCGCTGCCGGGGCACTGGCTGACGTGGCCGACGTAGGTGCGCCCCTCGTCGGTGAAGATGTCGACCGCCCCGTCCGCCGTGACCCGCCCCTCCTGCCAGGCCCGGTACAAGGCGCGCATGCTCTGATCATCGATGCCGTCGAGCCGACTCAGCGCACCAGCGCCGCGCTGGGCGTGTTTCAGGCGCGGCGTGAGATCGGGATGGGCGAGCAGGACGCCATCGGCGGTGAACAGGAACACCCGCGTGGATTCGGCCTGACGCAGCCGATCGACGAAGGGGGAGAGGGTGCCGATGGAGAAGTCGATCGACAGCACGCCGGGCTGCGCGCCGTCGGCGAAAGCGAACCGATGGGCGCGGCTGATGCCGGTCAGACCGCTGTCGTAGAACACGTAGGGGCTGGTCCAGACGGGTTGCGTGGCCTCGATGGCCGCGCGGTAGAACGGTCGCTCGGTAACGCGGAATCCCGTGTCGTGATGGGTGAGGAATCGGACCAGCTCGCCGTCGGGCCCGAAGCGGTAGTCGTGCTGTTCGCTGGCCCCGTCGTCATCGAGAAAACGGTGGGTCAACCCGAGCTGGCCGGTGCCGTCGCAGTAGACGGCGATGTAGAGCCCGTCGTCGGTGCCGAAGCCGATGTGGCTGATGCCGGGGCGGCCGTCGATCATGCCACGCAGGAAGGGGGCGAGCGCAGCCGGCGGCGGCGGGGTACGGTGCTGTGCGAGTTCGCGTTCGAGTGCCGCGAGCAGGGTGTCGGCCTGATCGAGGCAGCTGGTGACCTCGGTCTGGGTGCGCCGCGCGTGATCCTCGAAGCGGCCGCGGACCATGTCGTGGACCCCGGCGCGCAGATGGGCCGCGCCGTTGATCCACACCAGCACGCCGGCACCCATCACCAAGAGCGGGATGACCAGCAGGATGCTGGTCGGAGCCGCCAGTCCGGCCCCGATGCGCTTGCCCAGCCGGCGGGTCTCCTGCCGCAAACCACTGCTCACGCCATACGTTGGTCCACGCTCCACGCGGCTCAAACGAAATGAGCAGGCACGCGCACCGGCGCGCCTACCAGAAGCGGTGTTCCTCGACCAGCTCGGCCAGCGGCCAGGTCACGTTGGGCGGCGGACGGCCCGCAGTCGCGCTGAGATCGAGATTGACGCGGTACCCGCGTACGTCGTCCCAGGTGAGATAGTGGAAGCCGTAGCCGTTTGCCTGCGGCCGATAATAGAGCACCCTGCCGCAACCCGGCTCGGTCTCGCTCTTCCAATAGGACAGACTCAGCGCATAGCCCTTGTCCTGCAGCCGTCGTTCGAGCTCGTCGCGGTGGTACCGGCGTCGCAGTGCCGGCGGAAGCACCAGGGCCAGAACCGCGAGCAGCACCAGGGCGCAGAAGGAGGCGATGCGCAGGATGCGGGCCATGGCGCCGGCGAGCTCGCTCGGCTCAGTCGCCGAGGCAGGTGTCGACCAGGCGTGCCGAGGAGATCATGTGGTGATCCAAAGGCACCAGCTTGTCGCGCCCGGCGACCTGCTCGAGCGGCACCGGTTCGCAACGATCGCCGATGACGGCGACCATCGCATTGACCGTGCCCTCGGCGAGCAGATCGGCGGCGCGGGTGCCGAGCCGGGTGCACAGCAGGCGATCGGCCGGGCTGGGGCTGCCGCCGCGCTGGACGTGGCCGAGGCTGGTGACCCGGGCCTCGGTACCGGTGAGCGATTGCACCTGGCGGGCGAGCCGGCTGGCCTTCGATTCGCGCACCACGTGGTAGCGCAGGAGTTCGTCCTGCAGTTTGAGCGTGGCCACCTTCTCGCCGTCGGATTTGCCGTCGGATTTGCCGTCTTTGGATTTCTTGCTCTTGCTCTGGGGCTTGTCCTGGTCCTTGCGCGCGCGCTTGGGTTCGGGCTTCTCGCCGTTGGCATGCGCGCCCTCGGCCACCGCGATGATCGAGAAGCGTTTGCCGGTGGCGCGGCGCTGATTGAGATAGTCGGCGATGCGGTGGAGATCGTAGGGGATCTCGGGGATCAGGATCACGTCGGCCCCGCCCGCGATGCCGGCGCCGAGGGCGAGCCAGCCGGCGCGGTGGCCCATCACCTCGCAGACGATCACCCGGTGGTGGCTGGTGGCGGTGGTGTGCAGGCGGTCGATGGCCTCGGTGGCGATGTTCAGCGCGGTGTCGAAGCCGAAGGTGATCTCGGTCTCGGCCACGTCGTTGTCGATCGTCTTCGGCAGCGTGAGCACCGGCAATCCGGCATCCATCAGCCGCTTGGCGTTCTTCTGGGTGCCGCCGCCGCCGAGGCAGACGAGGCAGTCGATGCCCAGCTTGCGCGCGTTGGCCACCGCGACCTCGGTCATGTCCATGACCTTGTCGCCCATCGGCATCTTGTGCGGCTTGTCGCGCGCGGTGCCCAGCAGGGTGCCGCCGCGGGTGAGGATGCCGCTGACGCTACGGTCGTCGAGCGGGATGGTGCGGTTCTCGACCAGGCCGCGGAAGCCGTCGCGGATGCCCAGCACTTTGATGCCGTGGGTGTTCATCGCCGCTTTGGCGATGCCGCGGATCGCCGCGTTGAGCCCGGGGCAATCGCCGCCGGAGGTGAGAATGCCGATCGATTGGATGCTGCCGCGCGCTGCCATGTACCGCCCCTCTGGAAGATATACTCTCGCGCCTCCATGCTCACCGCACCTGCCCGCCTGCCAAGGGCGTATCTCTGCGCCTGCGACGACCTGCCACCGGCCCTGCAGCTTGCGCAACTCGCGCGACCGCGTTCAGATGCGTCCATGTCCGCCATCCCGCCCGCTTTCGATCAGCGTGACGAGAGTGCCGATCGGGCGTTGCGTCCGCGATGCCTGGCGGATTTCACCGGGCAGACGGCGGTCAGCCGCAACCTGGGGGTGGCGATCGAGGCCGCGCGCCAGCGCAAGGACCAGCTCGACCACGTGCTGCTCTCCGGTCCGCCAGGGCTCGGTAAGACGACCCTGGCGCACATCATGGCGCGCGAGATGGACGCCGAGATCGTCGAGACCGCCGGTCCCATGCTCGACAAGCCCGGCGACCTGGCCGGGATCCTGTCCAACCTCGTCGCCGGCAGCATCCTGTTCGTCGACGAGGTCCACAGCCTCAAGCGAATCGTCGAGGAATACCTCTATGCGGCGATGGAGGACTTCCGCATCACCGTCCAGCTCGGTGAGGGAGCGACGACCAACGCGCTCACGCTCAATCTCGCGCCGTTCACCCTCGTCGCCGCGACCACCCGCGAAGGGCTGCTCTCGCCGCCCTTCCGGAGCCGCTTCGGCATCCGCGAGCGCCTTGAACTCTACGGCAGCGACGACCTGGTGCGCATCCTCTCGCGCTCGGCGACCCTGCTCGGGGTCGAGGCCGAGCACGACGGGCTCGAGATCATCGCCCTGCGTAGCCGCGGTACCCCCCGCTACGCCAACAACCACCTGCGCCGCATCCGTGACCTGGCCCAGGTGCGCTACGACAACCGCATCAGCGGACCGGTGGCCGAAGAGGGGCTGGAGATGCTCGGTATCGACGCCGCGGGTCTGACCGCGATCGACCGGCGCATCCTCCGGTGCCTGGCCGAGGCCGCCCGACCGGTCGGCCTCAAGACCATCGCGGTGAGCGTGGGCGAAGAAGAAGCGACGATCGAGGATGTCTACGAACCCTATCTGATCCAGTCGGCGATGCTGGCCAAGACGCCCGCTGGTCGTCTGCTGCTGCCACGCGGCTACGTGCATCTGGGCTTGGCACCGCCGAGCGACGGCGATCGCGCCGGTCTGCAGGAACGGTTGTTCTGAGGCGGCGGCGACCCCTGGTGGTTGAATAGCTCCCATGCCGCATCCGTTGATCGCGGCGATACGGTACCTGCTCCGCTCCTATGGCGATCGGAGACGGGTCGGAATCACCGATACCAGCGGCGGGCCGGTGTCCGAGGCGCAGATGCGCAGATACGGATTGATTACCCGCCTTTTGGCGTGGTCTTTGCTTTGATGGGCTTGATGGCCGAGAGTGAGACCTTCGACTTCGATGACCTAACTGTCTATCCCACCGATGGCTACGAGCCGTCGCGGGCCAAGCGCGCCAGGCGTGAGGCTGCAGCGGACGACGACGCTGATGACCAGTCGCACGACGACGAGCTCTCCGATACCGATGCCTTCGACCGGATCATCGACGATCTCGCCGCCGGATGTACCGGTCGGCACCGGGCCCGGAGCGGCCAACCGGCGCTGACCGGCGAAAGCACGGGCCCGGCGCCGCAGACCTGGAGTCGGGAGACCGAGGGCGCGGTGAGCACCGGACCCGGCGGTCCGGCGCGGCGCCGCGAACGCAAACGCGGTCGTCGTCGGCTGGTGCTGCCGCGACCGCGCCGCTCGACGCGGGTGCTCAGCGTCTGCCTGCTGGTGTTGCTCTTCGCGCTGAGCGCGCTGGCCGGGATCGCGGCCCACGGTATGCGCACGCTCGCTGCCGGTCTGCGCCGCGAGCGGGTCCGTGCGACGGTGGTCGAACAACCGCTGCCCGCCGACCATCTGCTGCTCGACGCACAGGGCTTCGCCGCCGTGCTCGACCGCCGACAGGACGACGCCGCGCGCCTGTACCATCGTCGCGGGGTGCTGCTGGCGAAGCGGGGACGCCACCTCGCCGCGCTCGAAGCCCATCGCGCCGCGGTCCAGCATTCCGCCCATGCCGTGCCGGTGGCCTGGCAGCTCGATCGCGTGGAGGCGTTGCTGGCTCTCGGCCGGCTCGATGCGGCGATGGCGGTGCTGCGCGAACTCGACCTCGAGCAGCTCGATCCGGAACAGCGCGCGGCGGTCATCGGCCTGCGCGGCCGCCTTCACCTTGCCCGCGAACGCTGAGCGCCGAGGCTGCCCGGGGCCGCGCGACGATGCGGCGAGGAGGCCGCATGGAACTGACACTCGATCAAGGATGGCTCGCGGGACTCGACGGCGCTGCGCTGGGCCCGGCAGCGGTACCGGGGCTGGTCGCCGATCCGCGGGTGGTCGAAGCGCGGTCGTTGCGCTATCGCCGTGAGGTGGAACTGCCTGAGGGGGGCTGGACCCACGCCACCCTCGTGCTCCGCGGCGCGCGCTTCAGCCCGACGGTGTTCATCGACGGCGAGCAGGTCGCCAGCGCCGAGGGCGGGATGGCCCCAATCGTGCTGAGCCTGGCCCATCCTGCGCTACGCCCGGGGGCCCGGGTCACCCTGGAGATCGTCCTTGCCGGGCTCGACGCGCTCAGCGCCGAGGACGCCTCCTGCATCCCCCCGGCCGATCGCTGGCGCTCGAACGTCGCCAGTTGCCTGTGGGACCGGGTGGTGCTGCGCCTGCACGGCTCGGCCGGAATCACCGGCGTCATCCCTTGCACCGACGCCGCCGCGCGCCGGCTGCGGGTCCACTGGCGCGCCGCGCTGCACGCGCCGCTGCTACCGGGGGCCGCGGCCCGGGTGCGGATCATCGACCCCGATGGCGTCTGCGTCGGCGAAGGCAGCGCCCCGGCGACGGGCGAGGCCGGCGCGGTCGAATTGGAGCTCGGTCCACGCTGCGCCGTGTGGAGCCCGGCGTCTCCGGTCTGCCATCGCTTGCAGGTCGAGCTGCTCGCTGACGGGCGGGTGCTCGACACCTGGGAGCAGACCTGGGGTCTGCGCGCCTTCGGCGTGGCCGGCCGTGGCTTCACCCTCAACGGCGCGCCGGTCCACCTGCGTGCCGGTTCGGTGGTCTGGCACCGTTGGGTGCGCGACCCCGAAGCCCGCGACCTGGCCTGGGACGCCGAATGGTTCGAACGCGAGATCGTCGCGCGGCTCCAGGCCCACGGTGCGAACACCCTGCGCTTCCACCTCGGCACCCCACCCGAGGAGCTGCTCGACCTGTGCGACCGGCACGGCTTGCTGGTGCAGGCCGAATGGCTGTTCTTCCACGGGCTCGCCGCCTCCGATGCTTCGCTTGCGGCACAGTGGCCGGCCTGGTTCGAGCAATGCCTGCGCCACCCCAGCGTGGTCCTGCTCCATCCCTGGAACGAGACCGAAGGCGACATCCTGGCCAAGGGCCACGCCGCGCTCGAACGCAGCGGCAGCGGCTTCCCGGCGATGGTCCTGGCCCATCGCGACGTGTGCCACGTGCACAAATACTGGTGGAGCCTGTTCGAGAACGTGGGCTGTTATTACGACAGCATCGAGGAATTCCCGCAGCCGATCATGGTCGACGAATTCGGCGGCAATTACCTCGATGGCGAAGCCCAGCCCGGCGGCTATCCGGCCCTCGCCGGCGCGCTGCAGCGCTTCCTTGGTCGCGATCACGATCGCGCCGCGCGGCTGCAGCTGCAGTGCGATGCCAACGCGCGGGTGGCCGAGTACTGGCGCCGGCTGGGCGCGGCCGGCTTCTCGCCCTTCTGCATCCTCGGCTCGCCCGAGGACGGCAATCACCACTTCCTCGGCCCGTTGCACGAGGCCCGGCCCAAGCCGGTATGGGATGCGCTCACCGCTGCCTGGGCCCCGGTTGCGGCGAGCATCGACCTCTGGGATCGCCATTTCGCGCCGCAGGCGCAGATCGATGCTCCGCTGCATCTGTTCAACGACACCGGTGAGGAGCAAACCATCACCGTCGCCTGCCGGGTGGTCGACGCCACCGGCGCGGTACAGAGCGAGACGCGGCATCGGCGCCGGCTCGCGGCGCATGCGCACACCGTCGAAACGGCCGCCTTCGCGCTGCCCCGGGACCCCGGCGCCTGGCGGGTGGAGGCCGAGGTCTGCGACGCGCCGGGCTGCGCGCGGCGGCCGATCAGCGCGTGGCGGGTCTGGACGCGGGTGGTGCAGGCGCCCGCCGCGTTGGCTGGATCGCGCATCGGCGTGAGCGCCGGCGACGACGAGCTCGCCACCTTCCTCGCGGCCGCGGGCTGCACCGTGGTCGGCCTCGACGAGGACTGGACCTGCGCTGTGTGCGCGCGGCACGGCTGGCGGACGCTGGAGGCCGAGACGCTCGGCGGCCCGCTGCGCCGCCGCCTGCAGGCCGGGATCCACGCCGGACGCCGGGTCGTGCTCAGCGATATCGGCCCCTGCGACCTCGGTCAGGGCTACTGCGAACCCGAACGCAAGTACGCCTTCCTCCAGGGGCGGATGTGGGTGCCGGCGCCGCGTGAGCACCGCCTGGAGCTCTTCGGTGGTGTGAGCCTGCGCTTCGATGAGCTGGGCGAACCGGAGAGCTGCATCCATCCGACCCCGGCCGGTCGCGCCTTGTGCGCGCACAACGATCGCGAGGCGCTGCGGCTGTGGAACGGCCTGCGCGGCGGGCTGATCGTGCCCGCGTGGTCCCTCGACGTCAGCGGTTTGAGCCCGGCGGGGTTCCTCGCACGGTGGCAGGCGCGCGGCGCCGAGACGCAGGCGATCCGCGATGGCGGACTGGTGGCGTACGAACTCGCCGGTCAGTACGCCTTCGGCGCCGCCGGCGACCAGGCCACCGCCGGGGCGCTGCGCCAACGGGTGCGCTTCCTGATCGAGGACGCCCCGGCACTGGCCGCGAGCATCGACCCCGAGGCGCCGATCGTGGAGCACGACCTGGGCGCCGGCTTCGCGCAGGCCGGCGGCGAGGTCGACCGGCTGATCCCGCTGTGCGAGTGCGGCCGCGACCTGGCCCAGCAGCCGGTGCTGGCGCTCGACTTCGGCCCCGGACGTGGCGAGCTGGTGCTGTCGCAGGCGATCACCTGCGGCCGGCTCGCCGACGGCACGCATCCGGACATCGTCGAGCCGAATCCGCACTACGCCCTGCGGCGCGATCCGGCGGCGCAGCAGTTCCTGCTCGAGCTGCTCGCCGCGCCCTTCGGCTGAGCGATCAACGATTGGCCGCGCGGCCACCGTGAACACACTGGCGATCATGCGCAGCGCGATCGCGCTTCTCGGCGTGATTCTCCTGGCTGGCTGCGGCGCCCCGCGCGTACCGCCGCCAGCGAGCCTGGTCATCGATGCCCGCCGCGCCGCGGCGCTGGCCCCGGCGATCTTTTCCGTCGATGCCGGGATCGCCCCGGGGCGCGCCATTGCGGCGCCCCGCCTGGCCCTGCTCGATGTCGATCCGAGTCTCGGCGATGACCCGGAGGCTCCGGCGCTCGCGCGCTTGGCCGTGCGGCTGGCCGCGCTGCGCGACGCGGGCGTCGCGGTGGCGCTGGTGTTGCCCGTCGACCAGCCGGAGGCGGTCGAGCGCATCCGGTCGCTCGCGGCGTTCTGCAACGCCCCCTTGCCTGCGACCGGTCCGCTGGCGCAGTGGCCGGCCCGTCGCGCCGCCGTCGGTCACCCCCGCCCTCTTGCGGTGCGGTACTGGTGTCTGGGCGGCGCGCATACGGCCTGGCCGCACGCGCAGGACGACCTGTTGACGATGGGGGCCGACTGCTTCGATCTGGCGAAGATCGCCGTGGGGCTCTCGCGGCTGATGT
>JBEPXK010000084.1:0-10724 GCA_041641915.1 Planctomycetota bacterium | reverse complement strand
AACGCCAGCGAAGCTGGCGAGGGGCGACAGAGGAGCGTGGGGGTGTGCGCCGAAGGCGCGAGGGGGCAGCGCCCCCTCTGAAAAAAACGCCCCGATCACATCTGGCCGCGGCGTTCCACAATCACCGTCGAGAGGTAACGCCCGGTGAGAAAACCGACCGGCCAGGGGTGGTCGGCCGGTTGATGGGTGATCGCGACCACATCGAGCGCGAGGCGCTGACGCGAGGAGATCTGGCCCAAAATGCCGCGCAGATCGTCGGTGTCGATCGCCTGACTGCAGCTGGAGAGCAGCAGCAGGCCGCCCTGACCGAGCATCGGCAGACACTGCCGACACAGACGGCGGTAGGCGCCGAGCCCTTTCTCGCGGTGCTTGCGAGAGGGGGCCATCTTCGGTGGATCGCAGATGATCATGTCGAAGGGGCCGTGCTTGGCGATCTCGGGCAGGGAGGAGAACACGTCGGCCTCGCTGGTCATCAGCGAGAGGCCGTTGCGCTCGGCGTCCTTCATCGCGGTGGCCAGGGCCTCGGTTGAGGAATCGACCGCCAGGGCGCTGCGCGCACCGGCGGCGAGCGCGCTGAGGCTGAAGGCGGCGTGGTAGGCGAAGAGGTCGAGCACCCGTCGGCCGGCGGCGCACCGGGCGATGAACCGTCGGTTATCGCGTTGATCGAGGTAGAAGCCGGTCTTCTGCGAGGCGTCGAGCTGGGCCTGGAAGCACAGGCCGTTCTCGCCGAAGATGATCTCGGTGGTCGCGGGCTCGAGCGGCTCGCAGTGCTCGCGTTCCGCCGCGTCGCGCCCCATGCGCATGACGTGATGGTAGTCGGAGAACTGCGGCTTGAGGATCTGCACGATCAGTTCGCCGCGTTCGCGCATGGCCCGAGTATAGAAATCATAGACCATGGTGGTGCCGTAGGCATCGATCACCAGGCCGGGCATCCCGTCGCCCTCGCCGTTGACCAGACGCACCCCACCGCCGCCGAAGCTGTAGCCCAGGCGCATGCGTCGTTCGAGCGCGGACTGCAGTCGCAGCCGCAGCCATACCTCTTCGCCGGGCCAGTCCTCGCCGCGGGAGAGCAGGCGACCCGGCACCGGAGCCTGGGGATTGTAGTCGGCCCAGCCGACGAACCGCCCGGTCTCGGTCACCACCTTGAGCAGGCCGGGCTCATCGGGCCCGTTGCGCACGGCGTTGGGGAAGATCCAGGGCGCGCCACGGAAGACGTTGGCCACCTTGCGTCGCTGGACCTCGAGCACCGGGGCGGTGGTCGTGGCTGTCTGCTCTTCGCTCACGCCCGTTCCTTGCGCTCGGCGCGCTCACGCCCGGCGAGGACCGAGCGCCGGCCCTCGACCACGTCGGCGGTGATCCGGTAGTGGGACTGCTCCTGGGCGCGGTCGGGCAGCTCGAACATGATGTCGAGCATCAGGTCCTCGAGGATCGAGCGCAACGCACGCGCGCCGGTCTTGCGGGCCAGGGCCTTGTGGGCGATGCAACGCAGCGCCCCGTCGGTGAAGGAGAGTTCGGCATCGTCCATCGCGAACAGGGCCTGGTATTGCTTGACCAGGGCGTGCTTGGGCTCGGTCAGGATCCGGACCAGCGCGTCTTCGTCGAGCGCGCTGAGCGAAGTCGAGACCGGCACCCGGCCGACGAACTCGGGGATCATGCCGTACTGGACCAGATCCTCGGGGGTGACGTATTCGAGCAGCGCCTGTTCGTCGCCGGATTCGATCACCTCGCGCCGGCGGGCGTCCTCGTCGGACTCGGTGTCGAAGCGGAAGCCGATCACCCGCTCGCCGATACGCCGGCCGATGATCTCGCTCAGGCCATCAAAGGCTCCGCCGCAGATGAACAGGATGTCCTCGGTGTTGATCGAGATGTACTTCTGCTCGGGATGCTTGCGCCCGCCGCCGGGCGGGACGTTGGAGACCGAACCCTCGATCAGCTTGAGCAGGCTCTGCTGAACGCCCTCGCCGCTGACATCGCGGGTGATGGAGACGTTGCCGCTGGTCTTGGCGATCTTGTCGACCTCGTCGATGTAGAGGATACCCATCTCCGCCCGGGGAACGTCGAAATCGGCACTCTGAATCAGGCGCAGCAGCAGGTTCTCGACATCTTCGCCGACGTAGCCGGCCTCGGTGATGGTGGTGGCATCGCCGATGGCGAACGGGACGTTGAGCAGCTTGGCCAGCGAGCGCGCGATCAGGGTCTTGCCGCAACCGGTGGGCCCGAGCATCAGGATGTTGGACTTCTCGAGCTGCAGATCGTGCCCGGCCTGCTTGTGGCGCAGGCGCTTGTAGTGGTTGTAGACCGCCACGGCGATGGTGCGTTTGGCGTGTTCCTGGCCGATCACGTCCTCGTCGAGGTGGGCCTTGATCTCGGCCGGGGTGTAGACCCGGTCGAGGTTGACCGTCGGATTGGCCCGGCGCGGTGTGTCGTCCTGGTCGGTGAGCAGGGTGCTGCAGACATCGACGCATTCATTGCAGATGAACACCCCCGGCGGCCCGGCGATCAGCCGCTCCACCTGGCGCGACGAACGCCCGCAGAAGGAGCAATGATCAATGTTGCCACGATGGCCGCGATCGTCCGGCGGCTTGGACTTGCCCGTCATGATGTGGGTGACCCTCCCGTCAACGGGGCACTGCCCCTCTGGATCCCTGCGTGATCCGGCCGCGTCCGGCGCCTCGCCGCCTGCCGGTGCCCGCCTCCATGCAGCGCTTGCGGCGGGCGGCTGGCAAGAGCGACCCGGCGTACCCGCAGCGCGGGATGCTGGACGTCTGCCGCATCCATCGTCAGTGTACTCCGCGGGGTTTTCTCGGCAACCGGGGCGCTCGGTATCGGCACCGGGCCGGGACCTACTTGGCGGTCGGCTTGCCCGAGGCGGTCGGGCGCTCGAGCACCCGGTCGATGATGCCGTATTCCACGGCTTCCTTGGCGCCCATGAAGTAGTCGCGCTCGCTATCCTTGGCCACCCGTTCGACGCTCTGGCCGGTATGCTCGGCGAAGAGCTCGTTCATGGTCTGCTTCAAGCGGATGATCTCGCGGGCGCGGATGTCGATGTCCGAGGCCTGCCCGCGGGTGCCGCCGGCCGGCTGATGGATCATGATCCGGCTGTGCGGCAAGGCGTAGCGCTTGCCCTTGGCGCCGGCGGCGAGCAGGAACGCGGCCATGCTCGACGCCTGACCGATGCACACCGTGACCACATCGCAGTGCAGGTACTGGATCACATCGTAGATCGCCAGCCCGGCGGTGACATAGCCGCCGGGACAGTTGAGGTAGAGGTTGATGTCGGTATCGCGCTTGGCGCTCTGGAGGAAGAACAGCTGGGCGATGACATTGTTGGCGACCCAGTCGTCGATCGGATCGCCAAGGAAGATGATCCGGTCCTTGAGCAGGCGCGAATAGATGTCGTACTGGCGTTCGCCGCGGGCGTCTTTCTCGATGACCGTGGGCACGATGGGCATGCGGTTCCTCCGTCTGCGCTAGCGTGAAGGCAACGATAGTCCGAACTTCTGGCTCTACCAAGCGTTATCCCTTTGAGGATCGACCGGAGCAGCTGTTTCACATCCTGCGAGCGTCGATTGACGAACCATAATCGCTGAAATACTGGCGGTGTCTGGACGTATACATTCAGGAACAAGACCCTGACGGGAGGCGCATATGTGGTGGCGAACGGCGGCGATGATCTGTGTTCTGGCGCTGACCGGCAGGGCTATGGGCGTGGAGTCGCTCAATCAACGCCTGGCGATGACGGACATGACCGACGCCGAGTCGGTCTGGGAACTGGCCCTGTGGTGCGAGGAGCAACGCAAGGCCTACATGTATCGCAAGTACCTGCAGAAGGTCATCGATATCAACCCGGACCACGAGCCGGCGCGGCTGGCCCTCGGTTACATCTGGTACAAGGACGAGTGGACCCACAAGTCGCGGGTCCCGCGCCACGTGCTCGCGGCGCAGGAGAAAGCTGAGCAGGAGGCCGAAGCACGGCGCAATCCTGGTCCCGACGAGACCCGACGTGCGACCGGTCCCGCGCCGACCGTCGACCAGATCGAGTGGGACCTGTCCATTCCGCCCGATCCGAACCCTGGCGATGCGCCCTGGGTCAACGAGCAGATCAACGCCATGAATCGTTCGGGCAACTACTCCGACGCGATGGAGCAGGCCTACCGCACCCTGCTGATGGACCGTTACTTCCCCGTCGCCATGCATCACCTGGCCAAGGCGCTGCTGCGCGACGATTTCCGCGATCTCTACGGCGTTTCCATGATGATCAGCGAGCTCCAGCGCGCTCGCGACCAGGCCCGGCTCGAACAGATGAAGAAACTGATCCCGCACATGGTCAAGGCCAGTTCGCGGGTCACCGACGGCGAGGACCTGTGGGCGTTCGCTTCGGTGGTCGCCATCTCCGGCGAGCGCAAGGCCGTTCCGCGCCTGATCGAGATCCTCGAAACGGGCGGCGAAGACGCCAGGGAGGGGGCTCAGGCCGCGCTGTCGAACATCACCCTGATGGCGGAGGACAGCATCACCCCGGCAGCCGCCAGAGACTGGTGGAAGAAGTACCACAACGCCTCGGATTCGGTTGTCTACGGCGATGCGGTACGCAGCAACGATCTCAACAAGGTGCTTACCGCCTGCGAGAAACTGGTGCCGCACGGGTGGAAGCTCGCCATCCCCAACCTGATCCGCGTGATCGAGGAGGGCAACACGCGCCACTTGCTGATGGCCGACGCCCTGCTCGAACAGCTGACCGATTCTTCGTGGGTCGAGATGGACATGAGCGACGCGGTGCGTGAGAAGAAGATCGAGCATCTGAAAAACTGGTGGAAGGACAACAAGGACAGTTTCGTGCCGCCGGTGATCGTGAAGATGCGCAACGCCGCGATCGCCAGTTCCGGTGGCCAGTCCGGTCCCTCGAAGCAGCAATTGGTGGTCGAACGCATCAACAAGCTCGCCTCGATCGAAAAACTCGAGGTCTCAAGTGCGGCGAACTACATCATCAAGCAGGACACGGACGCTATCGCCCCATTGATCACCAATGGGCTCAATCACAGCAGCGGCATCGTCCGCGAAGAGAGCGTGAAGCTGCTGCGACAGATCACCGGCCAACACTTCGCTTTCTCGGGCCTGACCGGGAGCGAAGCCGACCGTGACGCCGCGCGCAACAAGTGGGTCGAATGGGCCACGGCCGAAGGGCACCTCGGCGGCGAGACGGAAGCTCCGCCGGACGGCGAGCAGGTCCCCGCCGATCAGCCGGCGCCAGGAGCGGCCCCAGGCGGTCGCCCCGAACGTCCACGCGGCCCCTTGCCGTTCTGAGTCGGATGGAACAACGCATCGCCGAGAACGTGGCCGCCGTCCACGATGATATCGCAGCGGCAGCACGGCGGGCCGGGCGCGACCCCGCCACGATCAACCTGGTCGCGGTGACCAAGAGTCAGGGTCCGGGCGTGCTTCCGCCGCTCGCCGAGTGCGGGGTGGTCGACTACGGCGAGAACCGCACCGCTCATCTCGCCACCATGGCCGCCGCGGCGCCGACGGGCTCCCGATTCCACTACATCGGCCGGGTCCAGGGACGGCAATTGAGTGACGTGGCCGAGCACTGCGTCGCGTTGCACAGCCTGTGTCAGCAGCGCCACGTGCCGCGCCTGGCCCGCGCCTGCCGCGAACGCCAACGCCGCATGCCGGTGTTCCTCCAGATCAACTCCGCTGGCGAGCACCAGAAGGCCGGCGCGGACCCGCAGGAACTCGAAGCTCTGCTCGCCTGCTGCGCCGAGCACGATGACGCGATCGCGGTGCTCGGGCTGATGTGCATGGCTCCGGATATCCGCGACAGCGGGCAGGACACCGGCCCGGTCCGGCGTTGCTTCGCCGCGCTGCGCGAACTTGCTCAGGCGCACGGCCTCTCGCGGCTGTCCATGGGGATGAGCACCGATTTCGCCATCGCCATCGAAGAAGGAGCTACCGATATCCGTGTCGGATCCCGCCTCTTCGTCTGATCTCGCGCGTGAACGCCTCCAGTCGCTGTTCGATCCACGGCAGGTTCGGGTGCGTCTGAACCGCAACCGCCGGACCCTGGTCAGCCTGCGGGGGCGGCGGGAGGGGGGCTGGACACTCTCGGTCCACGCGGGGCTGGTCGACACCAACGCGCTCGATCGCGAACTGCAGGCCTTCGTCCGCCGACGCGGACGCGGCGAGTTCCCACAGCTGCGCCGTGCGATGAGCACGCTGTTTGGCCAGTTGGTTCAGTCGCCAACGGCGCTGGACCCAGCTATGTCCGAGCGGCTGGCGGGGTTGGCGGTCATCGGCGCGCAGCCGGACCTGATCGCCCTCGCCGCAACGGTCCACCGTACGTATTTCTCCGACCTGCCGGCCATACCGATCGCCTGGGGCCGGAACCCGGGCCGACGCGCCCTGCGCAGCATCCGCTTCGGCAGCTACACCCGCGGACGCGGCGGGCCATCCATGCGCATCTCACCACGCTTGGCGATGCCTTGGGTCGCGCGGATCTTTCTCGAGCACGTCATCCATCACGAGTACTGCCATCACCGGCAATTCCTGGAAGGCCGCCATGGCCGACCCGGGGCCCATTGCCAACGATTCCGACGTCTGGAACGGGGTTTCCCCGATTACGAACTGGCGCTGGCCTGGGAGCGAGCCAACGCGGCCCGTCTGCTCGACCCGTGCGGCCACCGGGGCTGATTGTGATCGCTGTCACAATCGCGTCAGCCGATCACATCTCTATCAAAGTGTGAGCAGGCACATGCCGTCGCGGGCCCACCGTGCCTGCTGAAAGGCGTCCACGGTACGGTCGATGGAGTCTGCGTGCCATTCATTCGAGGGCAGCGCGGCGACCGCGGCCCAGCGCAGCAGCGCGGTGAGATCGTGCTCGGGCGTGCTGGGCTGACGACGGAGCCACGCGCGGCTGGGCCGGTCGCTCGTAGCACGGCGATCGAGCGATTGCACAGGTGGCGCTGACCCGCTGAGAGCGACCGAGCTACGCCGCGCGGTGTGATCGACGGGCGCAGCCCTGCGCGCACCAGAGACGCCAAGGCAGATCGAGTAGAATTACGAGCTGCCCGAGATGTGCAGCGCAGAAGCAGCGCGCGGCCGGGTCGGAACGCCAGCCGGGATTCAGGAGCCGGCCGCAGCGCAGGCGCGAGCATGCGCGCCGATACGCAGTGAGTCGAACGTGAGTGGCAAAGGCCGGCGCAGCGTCGGTCGTTCGCGCCGACACGGTGAGTGCCAGGCAGACGAACATTCCACAAAGCATGGAAGGCAGGTTAGCTCAACGCCTTAGGTCATTCTGAAGTGGACATAATATAGATTATCGGACATAGAGGATTCTGTCCTGTTTGCCGCCTGCATCGGCCAGAACCACCCCGCGCCGGCATCTGGCCGTGTGGCCGGCCACTGGCCACCGGCCTTTGGCCAGCGACGATCGACGGCGCGGCAGAAGACTGCCGCTTGGATCTCTACCGTCCGTCTCGCATCGCACGCCTGGCGTCCATCACGATGCGATGTCCGCGAGACCGGCACCGTGGACACCATCATCGGCTCGCATCGCACGCCTGGCGTCCATTACGATGCGATGGCCGGATCGATTCAGATCAACGCGTCCGGCATGCGGCCAGATCGCCTGGTCTGCAAATCGGACTCGCATGCGTTCTTGGTGCCGCGTGGTGCGCCGCGGCAGGACGTCATGCGGTCGAACGGCGCGCCATCGGGGGTTGAGCGCAAGCACTGGCTGCTACGCAACGCCATGGACGTACTGCCATCGCTCGGGCATTGCCATCGGCCGACGCCGCCGGCATGGCCGTGCTGCCACGCCGTCATGGGCCCTGAACGGCTGGCATAGTGGCTGCGGCTTTGCCAGGCCAGCCGGCGCGAGCGCTGCGTGAAACGATCATCGCAGCCGCGCGCTGGCTAGGCCCCGGTTCAGCGTTGATCGGGCGGCACCGCGTAACAGGCCACGCCGCCGTCGAGCGTCCCGACCCACAGTCGTTCGCCGTCGGCGACCGGCTCGAGGTATTCGCTGCTGGCGGATTCGATGGTGAAGCCAGCATCGCCGAGCACGCGGATGGTCGCGCCGAGCGTGATGACCGCCTGACCGTTCCAGGCCACCGGCGCTCGCGTAGGCTCATCCGTGCCCGAGAGGCGGCCGCGCTGGACCCAGCCCCCCTCCGCATCGGCGTCGCGGACCCAGACCCGGAGGACCGAGCTGATCGCGCAATCGGGGCCGGCCTGCTTGGTGGCGAAGGGCAGGGCCGTGCGTTCGGCTTCAGCGCCGCCGTCCCAACGCACCTCGTTGCGCAGGCCGATGGCGTGCAGCGCTCCGTCGCTCGCCCAGCAGGTGGCGATCGGTTCACCGATGTCGAGCGATTGCAGCGGCTGGCCGGTATCGGCGAGATAGGACTCGAGCCGGCCGTCCTCACGAGCCACCAACACGGTGTCATCGACGAGCACCGGCGGACCGGCGAAGGCGGCGCCCTTGACGCCCGACCAGGGATTGGTGTTGGCGTAGGGATCGTTGGCGTGAACGCGGCCATCGAGGCCGGTGACGATCAGCACGCGGCGGTTGAGGATGTCGCGGCTGGCATAGCGGACCAGCGCGTGGTTGGTCTTGGCTTCGAGCGGGCGGCGGACGCTCCGGTCGTCGACGATCTCAATGGCGAAGAAGTCGCGCGTGGCCAGGAACAGGCTCTCGCCGATACGGGTGACCGGCGCGTAGACCGGGTCGGACAGGCTGCGGCCGATGACCCCCTGCTTACCCTCGATGGCATAGTTGGTGATCTGCCCATCGCCGTGTATGGCGTAGACGCCCCGGATGCCAGCGACCCACAGCGTGTCGTCAATGACGTTGCCCCGGCTGGTCAGCGTGCCGTCGACCTGGGCAGTGACCAACGGTGCGCGTTCGAGGTCGACCCGGATGCGCCAGCCGGCGGTCTGGTCGGCGCGCGAAACGATGGTGCTGCGGTAACCGGGCAACTCGAGACGGTAATCGATCGGTTCGCCCTGTTCGTCAACCGGGTCGTTGACGATCATCGGGGTCGTGCCGACCTGCTCGTCGCCCTGGTGCACGGCGGCGCCTTGCGGATCGCTGTGGATCGCGAGCGGCATGCGCGGTAGATTCAGTTGCTGTTGAAGCTGACGCACGGATTCGAGGTCGTCGGCGAGCATCGCCTGGTGCAGGGTTTCCAGATCGGCTGCGTGCCGGCGACGGACCTCTTCGAGCGATGCGAGCTCGTCGGCGGCCGCCGGGCGAGCGGTGGTGCGGGTCCATTCGTCGTCGGCGAGGATGCCCTCGAGGATCGCGGCGGCTTCGTCGAGTTCACCCGCTTCGCGCAGCTCGCGCGCGCGGGCGAGTTCTTCCTGGGCCGATTGCTGGAGATCCTCGAGACCCGCGATGCGCTTGCGTATCGCCAGGCTCAGCGGCTCGCCGAGTTGCTCGAGCTCCAACCCGTCACGCAGGGCGGCGAGTTCCTCGGCAATCGTGGTGGCCTCGAGGCTGCGTTCGATGCGTGCGAGCAGTTCCGCGGCGGTGGTGAAGCGGTCTTTGGCCGAGAACTGCGGCTGGGCCGCGAGCCGGGCGGCGATCTTCTCGCGCTGCGCGCTGAGCGCGGCCGGGTCGCGGGAAGTGGCGATCACGCTCGCGAGCTCCTGCAACCGGGCGGTGACGTTCTGCTGCATCTGCTCGATCGAACTGCCGACGCGGCGCAGGCGCGCCTCGATCGGATGGTTCTCGACCCGTTTGCGCCAGACCGCGAGTTTGGCTTCGGCGCTGCGGTAATCGCCCGACTCCACCAGCTGTTCGAGACCGCTGATGCCGGCCTCGAGCTCGCTGGCCTCCTGGCGTACGTTCTCGAGGATCCGCTCCGCGCGCTGCGCGAGTTCCTCATCGGGCGAGCTGGCCAGGACGCGTTGCAGGATGCGTTCGCGGGCGATGATCGACAGCTCGCGCTCGCCGGCGGTGTCGCCGGTGATGCTCGCGCGACGGACCTGCTCGACCCGCCATTCACGCAGCTGGGCGCGGGCCGGGGCGGCGACGTCTTCATCCCAGGTCTCCACCGCACCGGCGATGGCTTCGAGCGCGGCCTGCGGGTCGCGCTCGGGATCGGCGAGTACAGCCCGGACCTCGGTGGCCAACTGGTCCGCCGCCGCGGCGTGCTCCTGGAGCTTCTCGTCAAAGCGATCACGCAGCTGAGCCAGACGGTTGAGCGAGGCGTCGGTCCAGAGGTGTTCGATCTGGGCGCGAGCCGCATCGGCATCCGGCAGATCGGCGAGTACCGCCCGGGCCGTTTCAAGCTCGTTGGCGGCAAGCGCCTGTTCCGCCCTGGCGAGGCGTTTGGCGAAGTCCTCTTCGTTGATGGTGGCGCGGAATTCCTCGAGCCGGCTGAGCATGGTCTGGTCGTTGGCGGCGAGGCGGCGGGCCTCGACGATGTAGTCGTCGGCCTGGGTCCAGCGGTTGGCCTCGATTGCACGATCGATGTCCTGGCGCAGCTTACGGATCTGCTCCTGGCTCTGCTCGCTGATCACCACCAGTACGAACACGCCGCCGACCACCAGCAACACCGCCATGAGGATGATCAGGGGCGCGCGGGACTTGCTGCGCCGTAGGGTGCGGGTGTCGGCATGGTAGACCTGGAAGTCATCGATCTGCCCTTCCTGCTGGCGCTGGGCCTCGGCGGCCCGGGCGACCGCCTGCTGCGCCGGCGAGGCGGGGTTGGGGTTGACCGGAACCG